>NZ_CAUVXG010000002.1:194305-223189 GCF_963555885.1 Protofrankia sp. Cr2 | reverse complement strand
TGCCGGCCGCGCGCAGGACGGGGTCAACGGCGTGCTGCTCTGGGCGCTGCCGCTGGCTGGCGCCGCGGGAATGGCGTCGGTCCTCAGCGGCCTGCGGTGGAGAATGCGCCGCGGCCGCGGTGGACCGGTGCCCGTCTCCAGCGATCAGCGCTTTCCCTGACGTGGCCAGGCAAACTGGACGGGTGGGCACCCGATATCTCTATGACACCGAGTTCATCGAACGTTCCGAGGCGGGTCACCACTGGCTGGATCTGGTGAGTATCGCAATCGTCAGTGCGGACGGCACCAGGGAGTACTACGCCGTGTCCACCGAGTTCGATCCGGCGTTCGCGGTGCTGTGGGTGCAGCGCAACGTCCTGGCCAAGCTGCCACCGCCGGCGGATCCGTGCTGGCGGTCGCGCTCGCGGATCCGGTCGGACATCGCCGAGTTCCTCAGCGTCGACGGGCCGCCGGAGCTGTGGGCCTGGTACGCCGCTTATGACCATGTCGTGCTCTGTCAGCTCTTCGGCACTATGACGGATCTTCCCCGCCCGTTCCCTCGGTTCACCCGCGACCTGCGTCAGCTCTGGGAGGAGGTCGGCCGTCCACCACTGCCTCGGCCACCGCACGACGCTCACGACGCGCTTGCCGACGCCCGCCACAACCTGGCCCGCTGGCGGGTGCTGGCACCGCTGCGGGCAGCGCTGTCGCAGGTAGCCGCGGGGTAACTTTTCGTGGGCCTCCGGCCGCGCCACGATGTCGGATGTATTTCTGCGCCGCTTCGTTGCGACTACGCTCCGCTCTGACGAGCCCGAAACGGGGCGTCCAGGCGGCGAAAAAGGGGTGCGGTCGTGCGGATCGGCGTGCTGACAGGCGGTGGGGACTGCCCAGGGCTGAATGCGGTCATAAGGGCGGTCATCCGCAAAGGAGTAGATATCTATGGACATTCGTTCATAGGTTTTCGTGACGGTTGGCGTGGTCCCTTGGAAAATGCGACGGTACCGCTCGGCGTCGACGCGGTCCGCGGCATTCTTCCGCGCGGTGGGACGATTCTCGGGTCCAGTCGTACAAACCCCTACAAGGTGGACGACGGCATCGTCCGTATTCGGAAAACCATGGCAGACCTGGGGATCGACGCCCTCATCGCCATCGGGGGTGAGGACACCCTCGGCGTCGCCGCCCGGCTCCACACCGAGGGAATCCCGATTATCGGGGTTCCCAAAACCATCGACAACGACCTGTCTGCCACCGACTACACCTTCGGGTTCGACACGGCGGTCAACATCGCGATGGAGGCCATCGACCGCCTGCACACCACCGCCGAAAGCCATCATCGCGTCCTCATCGTCGAGGTCATGGGCAGGCATGCCGGTTGGATCGCCCTGCACAGCGGAATGGCGGCGGGCGCCAACGTGATCCTCATTCCGGAACGACCCTTCGACATCGACAAGGTCTGTGCCTTCGTCGAACACCGCTTCGCCTCGCACTACGCGCCGATCATCGTGGTGGCTGAGGGAGCGAGTCCGGTGGCCGGCAGCCTGGTGGTCAAGGAAGGAGAACTGGATGCCTTCGGGCATGTCCGGTTGCAGGGAATCGCATCCGTGCTGGAGACCGAGATCCGTGGCCGGACCGGGCGGGAGTCCCGCGCGACCGTGCTCGGCCATGTCCAGCGGGGCGGCACGCCGACGGCGTTCGACCGGTGGCTTGCGACCCGTTTCGGTCTGCATGCCGTCGACGCGGCGAACGACGGCGACTGGGGCACGATGGTCGCCCTGCACGGAACCCGGATCGACCGGGTACCGCTGGCGGAGGCGACCCGTGAGCTCAAGCTCGTACCGGAGGAGCTCTACACCGAGGCGGAGGTGTTCTTCGGCTGAGCCGGCGACAGGTCCGCGACGATGACACGGTTGAGATCCGATCCGACCCGACCCGACCGTCACACCGTAACCTCTAATACCGTGGACGAATTGGATGTCTGGCGGACCCTGCCGGTCAAGCAACAGCCGAACTGGCCCGACCCCGCGGAGCTGGCTGCGGCCCGCAGCCGGTTGGCGGCCCTCCCGCCGTTGGTCACCGCGCCGGAAATCCGGGTTCTGACCGAACGGCTGGGGTCGGTTGCCCGGGGCGAGGCGTTTCTGCTTCAGGGTGGGGACTGCGCGGAGACCTTTGCCGCGAACACCGCCGACAAAATTCGTGACAAGGTGAAAACGCTGCTGCAGATGGCGGTCGTGCTCACCTATGGGGCAAGCGTGCCGGTGGTGAAGGTCGCCCGGATAGCCGGCCAGTATGCCAAGCCGCGGTCAGCCGACGTCGAGGCGAGCACGGGGCTGCCGTCCTACCGCGGCGATGCGGTCAACGACATCGCCGCGACGGCGGTGGCCCGCCGGCCCGACCCCGGCCGACTGGTGGACGCCTACCATGCCAGCGCGGTCGCGCTGAACCTCGTCCGCTCCTTCGCCACCGGTGGGTTCGCTGACCTGTCGAAGGTGCACGAGTGGAACAAGACGTTCGTGCGGGACTCGGCGGCCGGGCGTCGGTACGAGATCATGGCGACCGACATCGAACGGGCGTTGTCGTTCATGGCCGCCTGCGGCATCGACCTCGAACGCACGTCCAATCTGCACGGCGTCGAGCTGTTCACCAGCCACGAGGCACTGTTGCTGGACTACGAGCGCGCCCTGACCCGGACGGAGGATGCGACCGGCGCGGTCTACGACGTGTCCGCACACATGCTCTGGATCGGCGAGCGTACCCGTGATCTCGACGGTGCGCATGTGGACCTGATGTCGCGGGTCGGCAATCCCATCGGGTGCAAGGTGGGTCCGAACGCGTCCCCGGACGACGTCCTGGCGTTGGTCGATCGGCTCGACCCCGACCACATCCCGGGCCGGTTCACCGTCATCACCCGGATGGGCGCGGGACGCGTCCGCGAGGTGCTCCCCGCGATCGTCGAGAAGGTCAACTCCGCCGGCCATCCCGTGGTGTGGTCGTGCGACCCCATGCACGGCAACACCCGCGACGTGAACGGGGTCAAGACCCGGCACTTCGACGACGTCCTCGACGAGGTGTTCGGCTTCTTCGAGGTGCACAGGTCGCTGGGTACCCATCCCGGCGGTGTGCACATCGAGTTGACCGGTGACAACGTGACGGAGTGCCTCGGCGGCGGCGAACAGATCGGTGAGGCCGATCTCGCCGGTCGGTACGAGACCGCGTGCGATCCCCGGCTGAACACCGGCCAGGCGCTTGAGCTGGCCTTCCTGGTCGCGGAAAGGCTCCAGCAGGGCTCCCCCCGCCTCGCTCCCGCCGGAACCCGCCACGTAGGGCGCTGAACACCGCTCAACCTGCTCGTGAGCAGGCGAGATCGTCCGCTCGCCGGGGCGACGGCATGGGGGCGACGGAGCTGACCGTGGGGCCAGGAGCCCTCAGCCAGCGGCGGTGGGGTTCAACACGTTCGCCACGATGCCGTCGGGGTCGGGACCGATCCCGGCGGGTGGTGGGCTCGGCGTCGTCGACGTCCCCGTTGTCGGCGTCGGCGTCGGCGTCGCCGGGGTGGGGCTGGCGGTGGGTGCGTGTGCGTCCCCTGGGTGTCCGGGGGCGCTCGAAGTGGGGCTCGCGCTCGGCGGAACATCGGCCGTGGTCGGGCCCGATGCCGTGGGATCAGTGGGAAGACCTGCGCTGGGAACCGGCGCGGCGGACGGGCTCACCGGCGGCGTCGCGTTCGAGTCCCCGACGACCGGTTCCTGCGTGGGTGAATGGTTCACCGGGGTCGAAACGGTGGCCGGAGCGCCCTCCCGCGACGGTGGCGTGAACCCGGCGGCGGCGAGGGTGTCGTCCACACCGTGCACGTAGTCGAGGGCGTCGGATGCCATCATGCGCAGCTGACCACCGGGCAGGCCGTCGAGCAGGATACGCAGATCCCGGGTCTGTTCGGCGGTGAAATCCCGAACCGCGCGCAACGCGTCGGCACTGCCGTTGCGAGCCTCGGCGACCAGCACGTCCCCGCCGGCCGCCGCCTCGTTGCGCCAGGCTGCCAGCAGACCGCGAATCTCGGCGGTCTTCGTCGGAAGCCGTCCGTCGTCCATGAGAGTCTGGATTTCGCCCAGCCTGGTCCGGGCGATGTCGAGGTGGACCTTGGCCTTTTCGACACGGCTGCTGGTGAGATCAAGCTGGATCTGCTCGACCCGAAGCTTGAGCCCGTAGAAGGGTTCACCGGGAACCGCCCGATGAGCGTTGACCGCGATCCCCGTTACCAGGACCGATGTGGCAAGGGCGCCGATCAGAGCCGGGCGGGCGCCGACCCGCGCGCGGGAGCCGCGCGCGGGAGCCCTTTCATCGCCGGTCAGATGTTCGCCGGTCAGGGTTTCGGTGGCTGGGAGCTCGCGGTTGCGGAGCTCGCCGGGGTAGAACTCGCTGGTCGGGGGTTCGGTAAGCAGGCGGGCGCGCAGGGACGCGCGGAACTCCTCGCGCGGCGACACCTGTTCGCAGGCTCGCAGCGCGGTGACGACGTCCAGGCTGGTGCGGTCGCGCATGCCCACGACAGGCTGCCGACCGTCGATCAACCGGTCAAGGCGTTCCGCTCGTCGCCTGGTGAGTGATACTCCCATGGCGTTCCCCCTGTTCCCCCTGTACGGTGCGCAGCCCGGGCGCTGGTCGGCACCCGTATACACCGTCCGCTCTCATGGTGACGGGGAACACCCCGCGCGGGCACGTATCTCGCCCTCGCCGTCCACGGTGATTCGTCCGGCCGGTCCGATCCGGCCGGTACGGAATTCACCCTGAACGATCGCCGAATGATCATTTGATCTATCCCACCGTGAGGGTCACCTTGGCGCCCTGTTGGACCTGGCTTCCGGCGGGCGGGTTCATGCGCTTGACGGTGTCGCCGAAGAAAGCGATACCGTCGCGTTCCGCCTTCAGCCCGGCGTGTTGCAGCACCCGGGCGGCGGCCTGGTACTTGAGGCCGACAACATCGGGAACGTCGACCAGCTGGCCGTTGCCGTCCCCGCCGTTGCCCCCTCCTCCTGTGTCGGGCGGACCTTTGGAGACGAACAGGGCGACCGTCGAGCCGCGGTTGACCTGCTGCCCGGGGTCGGGGGAGGTGCGCACGACGCTGCCGGCGGCGACGGTGTCGTCGTTGATGTCCTGACGGATGACCGTGAGACCGAGTGCTTGGAGCTGACTGCGGGCCTGTTCGAACGTCAGCTGGATCACGTACGGCATGATGACGGTGGCCGGGCCGGTGCTGACGATCAGCGTCACCGCGGTGCCCTGGGCGAGCTCGGTGCCCGCGGCCGGGTCCGTTCTGATCACGTTACCGGCCGCGATCGTGGCGTTGGCCTCCTGGCGTGGGGTAGGCGTCACGTTGAGTTGTTGGCGGGTGAGCCTGCTCTGGGCTTCGGTCACCGACAGGGTGGCGACGTCGGGCACGTGGACCTTCGCCTTGCCCAGGCTGAGGCGTACCCGCACCGTACTGCCGGGCTTCACCTCGGCGGCGCTGGCCGGATTCTGCTCCATGACCCGGCCCTCGGTGAACGTGTCGCTGGTGGCGGCATCATCGAAGACCACGGCCAGCCCGGCCTCGGTGAGCGTCCGCTCCACCGTGGCCCGGTCGAGACCAACCAGCGGGGGGACCCGTACCGTGCCCGGCCCGGACAGGGTCCGGATCGCGGCGAGCCCCCCGACCAGGGCGATGAGCGTGACAACGGCTATCACCACGAGCCTGGTGCCCGACCATCGCGACCGTCGCCGGTAGCGCGGCGCGAGACGATACAGGTCTCCGCCGCCACGTTCGTAGCCGGTGGTCGCTCGGGAGCCGTCGACCGCAGCCGGACCCAGGTGGGTGCGGTCGGGGTAACCGTCGAGCGGGGCTGGTTCCTGGCCGGGCTCGGGCAGGTACGCCGCGAGCTCGCGCAGCTCGTCCAACATGGCGGCGCCGTCGGAGGGCCGCCGGTTCGGGTCGCGTGCGGTGGCGCGGAGCACAAGCGTGTCCAACGCGGCGGGGATGCCCGATACGGCGGCGGACGGCGCGGGAACATCGCCGTGCACAGACTGGTAGGCAAGCGACATCGGGGTGCTGCCGCTGTGGGGCAACTGCCCGGTCAGCATCTCGTAGAGCACGACCCCGGCGGCGTAGATGTCGCTGCGGGTGTCGGCCGAGCCGTCGCTGACCTGCTCGGGTGCGAGGTAGCCGACGGTCCCCATCACGACACCTTGTGTCATGGCGTAGGTCGCCTGGTTGACGGGCCGGGCGAGCCCGAAGTCCGCGACCTTCACCTGGCCGTCGTTGCCCAGCAGGATGTTCTCCGGCTTGATGTCACGGTGTATAAGGCCGGCGTCGTGAGCGGCCGTGAGGGCTTCGAGGACCGGCTCGATGATCTCGACAGCCTCGGCCGGAGTGAGCCGACCGCGGTTGCCGATGTGCTGGCGCAGGGTCTGCCCCCGGACAAGCTCCATCACCAGATAGATGACATGCCCGTGGGGCCCGTTGTCACTGCCCTGGTCGAGGATGGAGACTGCACGCGGGGTGTTCAACCGCGCCGCGGCGTTCGCCTCCCGGTGGAAGCGTCGGACGAAGTCCTGATCGTGCGCGAAGGCGGGATGCATGACCTTGAGAGCGACCAGCCGGTCCAGCCGATTGTCGTGCGCGACATAGACCGTCGCCATGCCGCCGACGGCGATGCGTTCCTGTGCGGTGTAACGCCCGTCCAGTAACCGTCCGATGACGGGGTCTGTGACGGTCGCGTCCATATGGCACAGCTTACGATCGCGTGCTCCGGTCGCGGGCATCCGGTCGGATGGGGCCCGTTGTCATGGGCCGGTAGTTGTTTTGCGCAGGCAGGTCGAAACCGTGGGAACCCACTGCGGAAACCACCGCGGGGAAATCTGCGCGGGCAAACGGGTGTCGGGGCTACCCTCGCCGACATGGAGCGGATTGTCGTCGTGGGCGCGGGACTCGCCGGGGGCCGGACCTGCCAGGAGCTGCGGGCTGCCGGATACACCGGGACGCTGACCCTGCTCGGTGCCGAGGACCACCTCCCGTACGACCGGCCGCCGCTGTCAAAGGCCGTGCTCGCCGGACGCAGGGACGACACCACGTTGCCTGTTGACCTGGGCGATGTCGAACTGCTTCTCGGCCGCCGCGCCACCGGGCTACGGCCGGGGGTCCTCGACACCGATCGTGGTCCGCTCGATTTCGACGGCCTGGTCATCGCCACCGGTGCCGATCCGGTGCGGCTGCCCGGTGACGGGCGCCAGCGGGTACTGCGCACCATCGACGATGCCCGCGCGTTACGGGAGGTCCTGCGTCCGGGTCTGCGGCTCGCGGTGGTCGGGGCGGGCTGGATCGGTGCGGAGGTGGCGACGGCCGCCGCGGCCGCCGGTGCGGCGGTGACCGTCGTCGAGGCTGCGGACGTCCCGTTGGCGCAGGCGCTCGGGGATGAGGTCGGCTCCCGTATGATCGACTGGTATGCCCAGGCCGGCGTGACGTTGCGGCTGGACACCGAGGTCCACGCCGTCCAGCCGGACGGGCTTGCACTCGTCGGCGGCGAGCACCTGCTCGCCGACGAGATCGTGGTCGGTGTCGGGGTCCGGCCGGCCACCGGTTGGCTCGCCGGCAGCGGGCTCGCGCTCGACCGCGGGGTCGTCGTGGACGAACACCTTGCCGCGGACTGGTCCACACCGGTTGTCTGCGTCGGCGACAGCGCCGCATGGTGGTCGCTGCGCTACTCGGCACGGATGCGGGTCGAACACTGGGACTGCGCCCAGCAGTCACCGGTTGTCGCCGCGGCCACCCTGCTGCGTGCAGACGCGACGACACTGCTGCGTGCAGACGCGACTACGCCGTTGCGTGCAGACGCGGGTACCCCTCCGGAGGACGTCGCGGTCTACGACCCGGTGCCCTATTTCTGGTCCGACCAGTTCGATCGAATGATCCAATTTGCGGGTCGCCGCCCGGCCGACGCGAAGCCGGTATGGCGCGGCGACCCGAGCCAGCCCAAGGGTTGGTCGGCCGGCTGGTTCGACGATGCCGGCCAGCTGGCGGCTGTGGTCGCCGTCGGGCGACCGGCGGATGTGGTGCGGGCCCGGCGCCTGATGCTCGCCGGTGCCACGGTCGACCCGGCCCGGTTCGCAGACGCGTCGACACCGTTGGGCTGATCCGGCCTTTGGCCGGGGCTTACTGGGGGGTCGCGCGTAGGCGAACATGCGCGGGCAGGAACATGATTGCGTGGCCGTTGGCCCGATGGGCAGGCAGCGGCCGGTATGGTCATGAGTCATCGGTGTTTCGGGACGAGACCCCCCGTCGGGATGCCGCACGGCCGATTACTACAGTGCCTGCGTGCCCCGCATTCACCTGGTCTCGAACCTTCCCGGCGCGAGTGTTCTCGGCGACCACCTGCGGGGCGCCGGGCTCGGGCCCACCTCCGCGAGATCCGCCGACGCCCTCCTCGTGCTCATCGATCGGCCGCTCGACGGGGTCGAGCAGGACGTGCTGGATCGCGCGCGCCAGTCCGTTCCCGTGCTGCTTGCCGGCCCCACACTGCGGTCGCTGCCCCCTGACAGTCCGCTGGTCGAGGCGTCGGGGCTGCTTCCCGGACGGGTGACCCCGGCCCACGAGCTCTGCCTGATTCCCGGCCCGGACGGCGGTGACTTCACTGCCCGTATCGGCGACTTCCGCCCGGTCGATCAGTGGGTCATACCTGACAAGATTGTCGACGACGTGCAGCAGTTGCTGATGGTTCGCCACGAGTTGGCAGACCATCCGGTGTGCACGTGGCGCCCGTCCACGGGGCTGGGCATGTTCACCATCGGCTCGGGCAGCCGGGTGCTGGCTGATCCGGCATACCACCGGCTGATCGGACGGTGGCTACGCCATGCCCTCGGGGTCCTCGATGCGCCGCCGGTGCGGGTGGGGCTGCTCGGCACGGCCGACTCCGCCGCCGTCCACCACATGGCCGTCGATGCGACCGAAGGCCTGGAGATGACCGCGATCTGTGACGGTGGATCCCGTCCGCCAGGTCGTGGTGGTGACCGCGGTGCCCGCCGGATCGCCAATCCAGCTGAGCTGGTGGCAGACCCCGACGTGGGTCTGGTCATCGTTGCCACGCCGACGCACACCCATACCGAGTGGGCCATGCGGGCGCTGGAGGCCGGTAAGCATGTCGTCGTCGAACAGCCCTTCTGCCTGGCCACCCAGGAGGCTGACGATCTCATCTCAGCCGCGGCCGAGCGCGGCCTCGTCCTGGCCGTTCACCCCGACCAGCGCGACGACCCCGGCTACCGGGCACTGCGGGCCGCGGTCAGATCGGGCGCGGTCGGCGACGTGCTGTGGTTGGAGACGTTCCAGGGTGCGTTCGCGCGTCCCGCCGGTACCTGGCATGACGACGTCAGGGTAAGCGGGGGCGTCATCTACGATCGTGGGTTCGCCCATCTGGACTGGATTCTCGACCTGCTGACCGAACCCGTCGAGTGGGTGTCGGCATCCGCCCACAAGCGGGTCTGGCACCACGTCAGCAATGCCGACCACACCCGGATCCTGCTCCACTTCGCCGACGGTTCCGAAGCTCAGGTCACGATCTCCGACCTCGCCGCGGTGGCGTTGCCGAGGTTGCATGCCGTGGGGGCTACCGGCTCGATCGTCAGCGAGGTCACCGCGGAGCCGGCAGGGCCGGCGGGGCAGGGGCCACGATCCGGGCGGCATTCCGAACGCATGCCCGAGGTTTTCCCCGCCCCGTTGAACCTGGTCACCGGGGACGGGAACCGGACCCGCCTGGCGTTTCCACCGCCGGCTACCTCGGGCTTCCACAGCGAGCTGGCGGACCGCCTGGTCTCGGGCTGGCCGATGCCGTATCCGGTGGAGGCGGCCCGGCGGGTGGTGGCCGTGATGGAGGCGGCCACCCGATCGGTGGCCGCAGGCGCGGCCCCCGTCACCCCGGCGTGACCAAGAGCCGTTGCCCGGTGTTTACTTTGACCGTGGATTGGCTGACACTGCCCGATGTCGCTGACATGCTCGGGCTGCCCATCACGCGGGTACGACAGCTGGTGGGAGACCGCAAGCTGCTCGCCGTACGCTCAGCGGGCGTCCTGCGGGTGCCTGCTGAGTTCATCGTGGATGGAGCGATCGTCAAAGGTCTTCCCGGCCTGCTGACGGTGCTGACGGACGCGGGGTTCTCCGACGAGGAGGCGATTGACTGGCTCTTCCGGGAAGACCCGACTCTGCCCGGTACCCCCGTGCGGGCGCTGGCGGAAAACCGTGGCCGGGAAGTCAAACGCCGGGCCCAGGCCCTGGCCTTTTGACCGTGGGGTGCGCCGCAGGCCGGGCATGGCGCACATAAGGTCATGACTATGGTGCGGTCTTCTGATGATCTGACTTCGCAGGTACCGTCGCCGACGGCGCAGGCGCGGCAGGCGCGGCTCGCCGATGCTCGGCTCTACCTGTGCACCGGGCGCCAGCCGGCGTTTCCCGCGTTCGTCGACGACGTTCTCGCCGGCGGTGTGGACATCGTCCAGCTCCGTGAAAAGGGCCTGGAATGGCAGCCCGAGGCCGATCTGCTCGCCGAGATGCGGGAGATCGCCCAGCGGCGCGCGGCGCTGGTGAGTGCCAACGATCGTGCCGATCTCGCCGCTTTCACCGGCGTGGACGTGTTGCACGTGGGGCAGTGCGACATCCCACCCCGGCTCGCCCGGACGCTGCTCGGCCCGGACGTGCTGATCGGGCGGTCCACCCATGATCCCGAACAGCTCACCGCCGCGATCGAGGATCCCGACGTGGACTACTTCTGCGTCGGGCCGGTGTGGGCGACGCCCACCAAACTAGGGCGCGCCCCGGTCGGGCTGGATCTGCCGCGTCTGGCCGCTCGGCTCGCCCCGCCGTTCGCATCCGGGGCCAAGCCGTGGTTCGTCACCGGCGGGGTGGACGCGACAACGCTCGACGAGATCCTCGACACCGGCGCCCGGCGGGTGGTCGTCGTCCGGGGCATCACCGGGGCATCGGACCCGGGTGCCGCCGCGGCGGGCCTGACCGGCCGGCTCCGCGCGGCCTGACCCGAGCGCGGTGCGGCACCTGACGTACCTCGTCGTCCTCGCGGCTTGTCTGATCGGGACCGCGCCGCTGGAGGTGATCCTGCGCACCCGGGTGTACGCGCGGCCGGTGCGGTTGTTGTTGACGTTGCTGCCGGTGGGTGTCGTGTTCACCGGTTGGGATGTCTATGCGATCTCACGTCGGCACTGGGGGTATGACCGCGCCCAGATGTCGGGGGTGCGCCCGGTCGGCGGGCTGCCCCTGGAGGAGCTGCTGTTCTTTCTGGTGGTGCCGGTCTGCGCGGTCCTGACGCTGGAAGCCGTCCGCGCGGTCAAGGGCTGGCCGGTCGGTGACGAGCCTGCGGGTGACGAGCCGGTGCGTGATGAGCCGGCGGGTGACATTCCCGCAGGTGACAGCCCTTGAGCTATACCGCGCTTGCGGCCGTCGGCGTCGCCGCCACCGTGCTCCTCGATCTCGCGGTGCTGCGGACCAGGGTGCTTGTCCGAAAGGCGTTCTGGGTTGCCTATGCCATCATCATCGTCTTCCAGCTGATCACGAACGGTGTCCTGACCGGCCTGGCGATCGTCACCTACGATCCCCGCGCGATTCTCGGCCCCCGGTTCGTGTACGCCCCGGTCGAGGATCTGCTGTTCGGGTTCGCCCTGGTCACCCAGACGCTGTCCTGGTGGGTCTACTGGGGGCGCCGCCTGAATGGAGCGAAGCCTGCGCGTCATCGCTTCAAGGGCCAGCCCGGTGGGCCCAGCTGAATCGTACGTTCGGTTGTTTGTCCCGAAGACAGTCCGCAGGCGCGTCGACTATGGTGCATCTGTGACGACTTTGCGGATCTCGGATGTGGCCGGCCTGCTGGGTGTCAGTGACGACACGGTCCGACGGTGGGCGGACGCCGGCAAACTGCCGCTGGTCCGCGACGACAGCGGCCGCCAAGCCGTCGAGGGCGCGGCGCTGGCCCGGTTCAGTCAGGAGCTCGCGGCGTCGGTGGACCGGCCGCCGGCGGTCGACGCCGCGGTGGTGGGCGAGTCGGCCCGTAACCGGTTCCCCGGGATCGTGACCCGCGTGGTGCGGGACGGGGTGATGGCGCAGGTCGAGATCCAGGCCGGTCCGCACCGGATCGTGTCGTTGATGAGCCGGGAGTCCGCCGACGAGCTCGGTCTGGAGCCCGGCGTGATCGCCGTGGCATCGGTGAAGTCGACCAACGTGGTGATGGAACTTCCTCAGCAGCGTCGCTGAACCGCCTGTCCGTCGGTGCATCGGCGCCGGCGGATGTCAGCTGTTTTCCGTTGAGGGGGATGCGTGGGAACGCGATCGAAATTCTGGGCGCTGTGCGCACTGGTGTGTGCGGTTCTGGTGGGATGTGGTTCGAGTACGACCAGTTCCAACGCGACCGCCCCGCCGTCGACGGCGCCGGCGGGGACACCGGCGCTGACCGGGACGGTGACGGTGTTCGCGGCCGCGTCGCTGACCGAGTCGTTCACCGAACTCGGCAAGCAGTTCACCGCGGCGCATCCCGGGGTGAGCGTGAGGTTCAACTTCGGAGCGAGCTCGACGCTGGCGAGCCAGCTCACCCAGGGCGCGCCCGCGGACGTGTTCGCCTCGGCCAGCGCGACGAACATGGCCACCGTCGTGACCGCCGGACAGGCGGCCAACCCGACGACGTTCGCGAAGAACTCGATGGAGATCGTGACCCCGCCGAACAACCCGGCGACCATCGCGGCCATCGCCGACCTGGCCAGGCCGGGGGTGAAGGTCGCGCTGTGTCAGGCGCAGGCCCCGTGCGGGGTGACCGCCGCGAAGGTCTTCGCCAACGCGGGTGTCACGGTCACGGCGACGACCTACGGCGCGGACGTGAAGGCGGTCCTGACCATGGTCGAACTCGGTGAGGTCGACGCCGGCATGGTGTACGTCACCGACGCGCAGGCCGCCGCCGCGAAGGTGAAGGGGATCGCGATCCCCGCGGCGCAGAACGCCTCCACGGCCTATCCGATCGCTGCCCTGACCAAGGCGCCGAACCCGGCCGGGGCGGCGGCGTTCGAGGCGTTCGTGCTGTCGCCCGGCGGGCAGGCGGTGCTGGCCAAGGCCGGGTTCTCGCCCGGTTCGTGAGCCATGTCCCGCTCCTGGGCCGTCGTGTCCTGGGTCGTGTCCTGGGTCGTGCGGACCGGCGGCGTTCAGGCTCCCCCGTCCACGTCCGCGTCCGTGCCCGGCAGGGTGAGCGGTCCGGGGGTGGCGGGCGGGTGCCGGTTCCGCTGGTGGTCGCCGGCGCTGTCGCGATCGGTTTCCTGCTGCTGCCGCTGGCCGGCATCCTTCTGCGGGCACCGTGGCGCAGCCTGCCTGCGCTGCTGGTCACCCCGGCGGTGGGGGAGGCGTTGCGACTGTCGTTGATCACCTCGACGATCGCGACCGTGCTGTCGTTGTTGGTCGGCGTGCCGCTGGCCTGGCTGCTGGCCCGCGCGAGCTTTCCCGGCCGGGGCCTGCTGCGCGCGGTGGTGACGGTGCCGTTGGTGCTGCCGCCGGTGGTCGGTGGGGTGGCGTTGCTGCTTGCGTTCGGCCGGCGCGGGATCGTCGGCCGCCATCTGGACGCCTGGTTCGGCATCACCCTGCCGTTCACCACCGCCGGTGTGGTGATGGCGGAGGCGTTCGTGGCGATGCCGTTCCTGATCGTGACGGTGGAGGGGGCGCTGCGATCGACCGACCGCCGCTTCGAGGACGCCTCCGCCACTCTCGGGGCGAGTCGGTGGGTGACCTTCCACCGGGTCACCCTCCCGATGATCGCGCCGTCGCTCGGTGCGGGCGCGGTGCTGTGCTGGGCGCGCGCCCTCGGCGAGTTCGGTGCGACGATCACGTTCGCCGGTAACTATCCGGGGACGACCCAGACCATGCCGCTCGCGGTCTACCTCGCGCTGGAGACCGACCCGGATGCGGCGATCGCCCTGTCCCTCGTTCTGCTCGCGGTGGCCGTGGGCGTTCTGCTGCTGTTGCGTGACCGCTGGCTGCGGCCGGGTAATGCACTGTGAACGACGCTGCCCTGCAGGCCCGGGTGCGGGTGGAGCGTACGAGCGGTTTCACTCTTGAGGTCGCACTGACCGCAGCGGGTGGGACGACGGTGGCCGTTCTCGGCCCGAACGGGTCGGGCAAGACGACGCTACTGCGGGTGCTCGCGGGCCTCCTGCCGGTCGACGGGGGACGCGTCACCCTCGGCGACGAGGTTGTGGACGATCCGACTGCCGGGATCTTCGTTCCGGCGCAGCGGCGCGCGGTCGGGATGGTCTTCCAGGACTATCTGCTGTTCCCGCATCTGTCCGCCCGGGACAACGTCGCCTTCGGTCCCCGTGCCCGCGGGATGTCCCGGGCCGCGGCCCGCGCCGCCGCCGGGCAGTGGCTGGCGACGTTCGGCCTGGCCGAGTTCGCCGACCGCCGCCCCGGTGTGCTCTCGGGCGGGCAGGCCCAGCGGGTGGCGCTGGCCCGAGCACTCGCGGGCGGGCCGCGCCTACTGCTGCTGGACGAGCCTCTCGCCGCCCTGGACGCGTCCACCCGGCTGGCCGTCCGGGCGGATCTTCGCCGGCACCTCACCGGTTTCGCGGGCCCGTCGGTGCTGGTGACCCACGATCCGATCGAAGCGATGGTGCTCGCCGACGATATTGTGATCATCGAAGCGGGCCGGGTGGTACAGCAGGGGCCGCCGGCCGAGGTCGCCCGCCGGCCCCGGACCGACTACGTGGCCAGGCTCGTCGGGCTGAACCTCTACCGGGGGCAGGCCACCGCCGGCCGGGTACGGTTGGCCGGCGGTGGTGTCCTGACCATCGCGGACACCGCGATCGGTGGGCCGGTGCTGGCCGCGTTGCGGCCCTCCGCCGTCGTCCTCGGGATCGAGGAGCCGCACGGCAGCGCCCGCAACACCCTCGCCGGCCCGATCGCGGGGCTGGAACTGCTGGGTGACCGGGCCCGGGTGGCGGTCGACACGGTCCCCCCGCTGCTCGCAGACGTCACCCCGGCCGCCCTCGCCGAGCTGCGCCTGGAACCGGGTGTGACCGTGTGGGCGTCGTTCAAGGCGACCGACGTCGAGACCTACCCCCAACTCCAGGAGTAACCCGCCGGTCCGGATCTTGTGGGTGCGGTGGCTACTGTTCGTGCTCGATCCGACGCCAGCGTGCGTGGCGGGAGCGGGGCGGACCCACCAGTTCTATCGCCCCGTTCCGCTGCAGTCGGGCGAGGGCCGCACGAACCTGAGGCTCGGTGAGGCCGGTTCGTTCGGCGATTTCGCGCCGGGTCATCGGCGTGGTCGACAACGTGGCGTGGACCTGTTCATAGTTCGAAGACCCGGAGTCGGCGTCTGCGGGGCGCGCGGTACCCGGCCCGAGCCGGTAAGTGGCCTGGCCACGGTTGCCTTCCTGGACGAGCAGGCCACGCCCCCGTAGTTCCTGGAGCTGAGCGGTCGCCGTCCTTGAGTCTGAGACTCCCGTGGCGGTCCGGTAGTTGACGTTTGTGAGGATCTCACCCCGCCGGGCGAGCGCCAGCGCGCTGAATTGGGCGCGGTTCAGCCCGGAGACATCAAGCCCGGACAACCATTGCAGTGTTTCCCCGTCCAACAGGGTGTGATTCGGGAAGGTGACGCTGAATGTCGCGATCCGGTCGTCGAAGGTCGGCGGCTCCATGCCGGCCTCCGTCAGCGACGTGCGTATCCGGGCGATTCCAGTCCCGCGATTCTCGCACACGGTACGGCCGGCTTCGAGCGGGGTGTCCTCCAGGAGTTTGAGCAGGACGGGGTTACGCGACGAGGCTGGGACGGTACCGAGGCCGAGATCCCTGACGTGCAGCGGCCCGTAGAGTCCGCCTGGGTTGCGGATGAGAAGGCGGTCTGGGTACAGCTCGATCTGGACTTGGGCTCCTTGCGCCGCTGGTGAATAGTCGCGATGCACGATGGCGTTGACGATCGCTTCCCGGAGTACTTCCTCCGGATATTCCCATTCGTCGACACGGAAGAGCCCGGAGATGATGCTGCGTTGTTTCATGTGACGTTTCAGCATTGCGATCGTGTCGCGGACGAGGACCGGTATCGGACCGTCGATGGAACGATTGTCCAGAAAGCGTTCCCCATGCGGTCCCGGCACGGCTGGATCTGGTGTCGGAAAAACTGCGACGGTAACGTCCAGCTGGGGATGATACTGCTGTGGGAAAACCCCCAACGTGAGAAGTCCGGCCATTGTCGGACGGGGGCCTTCGTCGGTCTCCCGTAGCACGTTCAACAGTCGTAGGATCTCGTGGTCGGAGCGTTGTGAAAGTATGGGTCGTTGTTCTCGTACACGAACGAGGAAGGATTTCGTTCGTTCCAGATCAAGGTCGTCGATCGTTGCGTCGAAGACGACGGTCGCGTCATGCTTCACTGCGGCGCGGTTTTCCAGGAGGAGTTGAACTTCGTAGGCCGAGAGTTTGCGGTCCCCGTCCGCCATCCGGACGAATGACGTCTCCCATGGCGCACGGCCGGCGAGGTGGCACGGCCGCCGTTCCCTGGGGAGGGACGGCACCTGTGCCGCGAGGATCTTTATGCCGTCGATGTCAATGAGATCAACAGCGGCGGCGATCGGCGGATCCATGGATCGGCAGAGCGTGACGAAACGGTTGAGAATGAGTTCCGGTTCGGCTAGGCCGACGATGGCGAATCCCGCCTTCTCATCTATGCCCAGCAGGATCGTGCCGCCGTCGGCGTTGGAGAAGGCGCTGAGTGTCTCGTGGAGCGACGTCGGCATGCCGCCCCGTGCCCGCTTCACCTCGATCCGGTAGCTGTCGCGACCGAGCCGATTAAGATCATCTATTATCTGGTTGACCGTGTTACGGTCCATCAGGACTCCATCAGGATCCATCAGGATGCATCAGGACTCCATCAGGATGCATCAGGACTCCATCAGGATGCATCAGGACTCCATCAGGATGCAAGTCTGGCGGGGATGCATGACGATTGGCGGGAGTCCGGATCCCGGGCCGCTTTGGTGGGGGATTGGCCGGGTTGGTTACGTCCCCCGCTGCTCGCAGACGTCACCCCGGCCGCCCTCGCCGAGCTGCGCCTGGAACCGGGTGTGACCGTGTGGGCGTCGTTCAAGGCGACCGACGTCGAGACCTACCCTCAACTCCAGGAGCAACCGGCCGGTCCAGATCTTGTGGGTGCGATGGCTACTGTTCGTGCTCGATCCGATGCCAGCGTGCGTGGCGGGAGGCGGGTCAGGGCGCGGTTGGCGAAAAAGCCTTGGTTACGACGAGGACCAGCGGCTCGCCCCCAAGGATGTTCCTGCTTCCCTGCTTCGCCTGCTTCACGTCCGGGATCAGGTCCAGCACGGTCTGAGCCGCGTCGGCATCCCCGTCCGCATAGAACGCGGAATTCGGGTGCTGTCGGGACCGTCGCCGGGGGTCGGCGGATGTCAGGGCAGGCGATCGCTTCAGAGGGCTATCGCTTCAGAGCGCGAGGTGCAGCCGCAGGGCGTTGTCCAGCGCGACCATCGTCGCGGGCGGGACTTCTCCGATCCGGTTGCCGATCCGATCCGCGGCCACGGCTCGTACCTGCTCGGCCTGGGCCTTCGAGTCAGCGCTCAGGCCGCAGCCTGCGGCCGTGAGCAGCACCTGGAAGGGGAACACACGGTCGGTGCTGGACGTGATGGGTACGACGGTGACCACGCCGCGGCCGGCACGTCCGGCCGCACGGTTGGCGGCGTCGTTGCTCACGATGACCGCGGGTCGGGTTTTGTTTGCCTCCGATCCTCGGACCGGTTCCAGATCGACCCAGTAGATGTCACCGCGACGCATCGGCGAATTCGTCAGCCGCAATGGCGTCCCAGAGTTCGGCGTCCTTGGTGGCGGCCCACTCGTCCCAGGCCTCGGTGTAGGCGGTCTCGATGCTGGCCGCGCGCAGAAGCCCGACCGCCTGGTGGATGACCGCGGACCTCGACGAGTTGCTGCTCTGGGCACCGAACTCGTCGATGAAACTCACATCGTCGTCCGGCAGACTGATGCTGATTTTCATACCCCTGATGCTACCTGTCGTCCTACCGCCATGCCTACCGCCTGCCCGCTACTGGGGGGCTCTTGCCTCGGTCGTGTCACCATACGTGACACGACGATGGATGGCGCGCGGTCGGCGGGCGCTTTCGGGCGACATGATCGGCGCGAGTTTGTCGTTGGGTACGCTTTTTCGGCTCCCGAACGTACATAGCGACAAACTCGCGCCGATCACAGCCTGGATGGCCGGATCACAGCCTGGATGGCCGGATCACAGCCTGGATGGCCGGTTACCGACCGGAGACAGCGGTATCCGGGACGTCGGCAGGGGAGCGTGCGGTGCTCAGGTGCCCCGGGGCGTCGACCGGGTAGGGCGGGTAGCCGGGCCACCAGCGTGCTCGGGCCGCCCAGACCGTCCGCCAGCTGCCTTGGTTTCCGCCTGTGCCGCGGCCGGCGCGGGCGGCGGCCATGGCGAGGCCGGCCCGCAGGACCACACCCAGCGCGAGCATCGCGAGGCAGAAGGTGCGCTGCCAGCCGGTCCGGTGTGTCCGGGCGAGTGTGGTCTTGCCGGTCAGCGTGAGGATCGTCTTGTTGGCATGGTGGGATGACGACGCGCCGCTGTGGTGGATCACGGTTGCCGTCGGAGTGATCACCGGGTCGTAGCCGGCGGCCCGGGCCCGCACCGAGAAGTCGACGTCCTCGCCGTACATGAAGTACCGCGGGTCGAGCCCACCGAGCTGGGCGAACAAATCCCGACGTACCAGCAGCAGGCAGCCGGTGACCACCCCGACCGATGCGACGTTGTCGCGCTGCCACCCGCCGAGCGCCTCGGGGTCGAACAGGCGCGAGCCGCGCAGTGCGGTGCTCAGGCCGAGACCGAAGCACAGGTGGCTCCACAACGTGGGCGCACCCCAGCACGAGCTGGGGTCGAGAGTCCGATCGGGCGCCAGCGTGCGTCCTCCGTACACCCCGTGGTGCGGATGCTGCTCGGCGAAGGCGACGAGGCGGCCCACCGCGTCGTCGATGACCACCGTGTCGGAGTTGAGGAGCAGCACGTAGCGGCCGGCGGCGGCGCTCGCCGCGATGTTGACCGCACGGGCGAAGCCGAGGTTGGTCGGCTGCTCGATCAGCCGCACCCACGGGTAGCGCTCCTTGAGCACGGCGACGGTGTCATCGCTGGAGGCGTTGTCGACGACGACCACCTCGGTGCTCACGGTGTCCGGCGCAGCCTGTAGCACTCCGGAAACTGCGGCCTCCGGGCGCGCGATCTGACGATCGTCGCGCGCCCTTTGGCCCTGTAGCGCTCCGGAAACTGCGGCCTCCGGGTGCGCGATCTGACGATCGTCGCGCGCCCCTTGGCCCGCTAGCGAGTCCAGGCAGGCGGTGGTGAGTTCACGGGTGTTGTAGGAGATGATCAGGACAGAGACGTCGACGGCCATGCTGTCCCCCGTCCGTTGTCGCTGGGAGCGCCGGTCGTCGGGTCTGCGGTCACCGGGTCTGCGGTCGGTTTGTTCCCAGCCGGCTCGTCTCCGGCTGGTTTGTCTGAGCCCGGCTCGTCAACGGCCGGCTCGTCAACAGGCGGTTGGTCAACGGCCCGCTCGTCAACGGGCGGCGTTGCGGTGCTCGCGTCACCGCGGTGGCCGACCACCCGGGCGGGCGCGCCGACCGCGATGGCATCCGGCGGCAGTGACTTGGTCACCACCGAGTTGGCGCCGACGATGCATCCGTCGCCGATCGTGACACCCGCGACGACGACCACCCGGGCGCCCAGCCAGACGTTCGCGCCGATACGGATGTCGCGTTCGTCCTTGTCCTGGTGCATGACGGGCACACCGGGTGGTGTCCGGTAGTTGGACGCGGTGACGAAGACCTCGGGGGCGAACAGCGCGTGTTCGCCGATGTCGATACGGCCGGTCGAGTCACCGGCCCACAGGTAGCAGCGTTCGCCGATCTCGGCACCGGCGCCGATGGTGATGCGCTCTCCGTTGCGAATGGAGACGTTGGGTGCCAGGCGCACCCCGGGACCCATGGTCAGCAGGCGGCGCGGCCGCACGTGCGAGTAGCCGTAGAAGTGCGCGACCCGCAGGAGGTGGGCATAGCCCAGCGGGTCGAGTAGCGAGCGTGCCGCCCGTAACGCGCTGCTCAGGCTGCGCCCGCGCTGGTGGTCCGGCTGGTGTTGTCGCGTTCCCATGTTTTCACGTCCCCCCGACGTAGCTTGCGGTGGGCCAGTAGCTGGGCCAGCACCACCATGCCGACATAGCAGGGTATGTCGACGGCTCTGCGTGGATCTTCTTTTACCACCCGGGCCCAGCCGCTGCGGCCGTTGGCGCTGGTGTCGGGCTTCGCCTCCGTCTGGCCGAGCTGGAGGTTGCCGGCATAGACGCGGACGAGTCGGTGCAGGTGGGCGCGGACGGTCCGGGCCGGAAAGATGGTGAACTCCACCCCGGGGCGGGCGGCCCGGCGCTCGTGCGCGCTGAACAGGGTGTAGAGGAAGAGATCGTCGGCGATGATCTCGGGGAAGTGCTCGAACCGTCCCCGCCCTGCTTCGTTGAGGCCGACCACCCCGGAGCCGACGTGGCCGTCGCCGACGAACGGCTGGCGCATCCACAGCCGGTAGAAGCTGCGTACCGGCCAGCTGACCCCGGTCAGGTCGACGGCCAGCCGGGGCGCCGCCGCCATCGCGGCGTCCGTGCGCAGCAGATCCGCCGTCTTGAGCAGGACGTCACCGCGCACCACCACGTCGGCGTCCACGTAGAAGCGGGGGAACGACGTCACCGCCGCGTCGCCGAGATTGAGCGCCCCGGCCTTGCCCGGACGCGGTGTCTCCACCACCCGCGCCCCGGCAGCCCGGGCGAGCTCCGCCGTGCGGTCGGTGCATCCGTTGCACACCACGACGATGTCCAGGGCGCCTGCGGGCGCTCCGGTGCGCAGTGCCCGCAGGCAACGGTCGATGACCGCCTGCTCGTTGTGCGCCGGTATCACCACGCTGACCGGTGCCGCGCCCGGCCCGTCGGCGGTTGGGGCTGGGGCTGGGGTGGCAGCGGGGGCCACGCCATCCCCGGTCGCCGGAGCGCCGTCGCGTGTCAGCATGTGGCCATCTGGACACTTGACGTTACCTGGCCGGGCCGGACCCGGCCGCGTGCAGGACCCAGCAGAACCCGAGGCATCGGGTCACTCCCCCCTGACGGATATGACTCGTCAAAACCCCGGCCGATAGTAGGGGGCGTCACCCGGCGGACCTACGCCCGGGTCGGGGTGGACTCGGCGGATATGGGCGGCGCGGACGATTCCCGGGCCTGTGACAGCGACGCGCCGGGCGAGCCCGACGCTGACCCTCCTGTCCAGCACCTGGTAATCGGCGCGTTCCACCTCGTCCAGAATGCCGCTGTAGAGCTGGAACGCGGTCCCGACACAATCGCGCGATGTCGGGTGCAGCAGCCGGATGCCGGGCCTGGCAGCGCGGAAGAGTTCCCGGGCGCGGCTGATCTCGAACGCGAGCAGCCGGCGGACCGGGCCGTCCACCACACCGGCGCGCAGGTGCTGCGGGGTCACGCCGAACAGGTCCAGCGACTCCCGCGGCAGGTAGACACGGCCCCGGCGCAGGTCCTCCCCGACATCCCGGATGAAGTTCGCGAGCTGGAACGCCGTGCCCAGATCGCGTGCGTAGGGCAGGGCGGCGGGACCGGTGGCCTCCAGGACGTGCACCATCTGCAGGCCGATCACCACCGCCGAGCCGTGGACGTAGGCCATCAGGTCCTCCCAGGTCGCGTAGGAGGTGACGGTGAGGTCCATCGCCATGGATCGCAGGAACGCCGTGAAGTACTCAAGCGGGATGCCCCACCGCCCGATCGTGTCGATGACCGCAGGTAGCACCGATGGCGCGCCGGTGCCCCCGCCCGCCGTGGTCGGACCCGTGGTGGTCGGACCCGCAGTGGTCGTGCCGTTCGTGAGATGTCCCGCGTGCAGGCCCGCGCGTGCCTGGGCGAGGAACTCCTCGATCCAACCGTGCAGCCAGGCCGCCCGTTCCCGGTCGGGGAGCGTGGAGTCGAGATCGTCGACGATCTCGTCCGCGTAGCGCGCGAATCCGTAAAGCGCGTGGACATAGGGCCGTTTCCAGGCGGGTAGCAACAGGGTCGCCAAAAAATACGTGCGGCCATGGGCGGCGTTGAGCCGGCGGCATTCCAGGTAGGAGCGCCTCAACTCCGGTGCGGTAATCCCGGCGGCGGTCAGCTCACGCGCGCGCACAGTGCTTCTTTCGGGTCAAGGGATCCCGACGCTTCTTTCGGGTCAGGGGAGCCGGGACGAGAAGGCCAGCGACAGCGCTGCGGCGGTCAGGCCGAGGCACAGCGACAATCCTACGAACCACATGGTGACTTCATGGAACTCGGTACGATATCCGATCGAGCTGCCGAGCCCTTGATACACCGACCGCAGTTCGTCGCCGGAGGTGGCCCGGTGGTAGGACCCCCCGGTCGTCCGGGCGATCTCGTGCAGCGCCGCATCGTTGACCGGCACGGGAACCTGCTGGCCGCCGACGTCGAGGGTGCCGTCCGGGGTGCCGTAGGCGATCGTGTCCACCGGTACCCGGGCGCCGAGCGCGGCCTCGCTGGCTTCGGCATTCGGGCGCCCCCGCTGGGTCTCACCGTCGGAGAGCAGCACGATGGCCGCCGGGGGTGGCGTCTGGCCGTCCGCGGTGACCTGATCGCCGAGCATGGTGATGGCCTGCAGACAGGCGAAGATGCCTTCGCCGATCGCGGTGGACGGACCCAGCTGCAGGTTGCGGATGCTGGCGCGCACCGATTCGCGGTCGGTGGTCGGCGGGACGAGAACCGCCGCGGAGCCTGCGAACGACACCAGGCCCAGGTTGATCCGTGGTGGCAGCTGATCGACGAACGCCTCGGCGCCCTTTTTGGCCGACTCGAGCCGGTTGGGGGTGATGTCCGTGGCCGCCATCGAGTTCGAGACGTCGATCGCCAGCATGATGGTCGCGCGTTCACGGGGTATCCGTTCCGTGCGCGCCGGGCGGGCGAGGGCGAACACCATGGTGGCCAGGGTGAGCAGCAGAACAACAGCCGGAACATGGCGGCGCCACCACTGCGGGCGCCGCGGCAGCACGGACGCGAGCAGGCCGGCCGAGGCGAACCGGGCCGCATAGACACCCCGGCGCATCGACAGCAGCACGTAGGCCACTGCCAGGGCGCCGACCACCAGCAGCAGCCACAACCAGTGGCCGGCGAGGAAGGTCATCGCGGCGTCCCGGCCGATTGGGAGGTGACCTGCGGACGCCGGCCCGCGCCGCGGCTTCGCCGGGTGGTCAGGACGAAGCGGACGATGTCGGCGAGCCAGTCGGTGTCTGTCCGCAGCACCAGGTGGGCGGCGCCGGCCCGGCGCAGCGCCGCGTCGACCTCGCGGCGGTGTGCCGCGGCCGCGCGGGCGTAGGACTCGCGCAGGCGGCGGGACGAGGTGGGCACGTCCAGCATCGCGCCGGTCTCGGGGTCCATGACGGTGAGCAACCCGACCCGTGGGAGTTCAAGTTCGCGCGGGTCGATTATCTCGATGGCGAGTACCTGGTGGCGCCCGGCGAGCGCGCGTAGCGGCCGTTCCCACGACATGTCAGTCGACAGGAAGTCCGAGATCACCACAGCCAGGCCGCGGCGTCGGGGTGGATTGCGCAGCCCGTTGACGGCCGCGGCGAGGTTCGTGGTCGCGCAGACGTCAGGAGATCGGGCCGGGCGGTCCAGCGCGGTGCGCGGTGTCGCCAACAGGGTCCGCAGCAGGGCCCGCAGGCCGTCGCGACCGGTACGGGCGGGTAGCACCCGCGGGCCGGCACCGGAGAGCACATACGCTCCCAGACGGTTGCCGCTGCGTGCGGTCAGGTAGCCGACCGCGGCGACCGCGGCGATCGCGAGGTCGCGCTTTTCACAAGCCGCGGTGCCGAACTCCAGGCTGGCGGTGAGGTCGACCAGCGCCCAGGTCTCCAGCTCACGGTCGGCTATGAGGTCGTGCACATGCGGGATGGTGGTACGGGCCGTGACCGCCCAGTCCATCCGTCGGACGTCGTCGCCGACATGGTAGGTACGGCTTTCGGCTTTTTCCGTACCGGAGCCGGGTACCAGGCCCAGGTGGTCACCGAACAGCAGCCCGTCCAGACGCCGGGTGACGGTCAGCTCGAGACGCCGCAGGGTGCGTTCGATCGAGGGATCCGTGGCGAGCTGCCTGCCCGTTCCTGACCCGGAGGAGGACCACCAGGCGCTCACGCGGTCGCCTTCCGGCCGCGGTCCGTGGCCTGGTATGTCGTCTGGTATGTCGCCTGGTATTCGGCGTGGTACTCGGGAAAGCCATGCGGGTTCGTGGTCCAGCGCCCGCCGTAGCCATGCTGGCGCGGAGCGACCTGCGGCGGTGTGGTGGCCGCCAGGACGCGCTCGGCGATGGCGTCCGCGGACAACCCTTCCGCCAGCGCCTCATAGGACAGCACCAACCGGTGCGGCAGTATGTCGAGCGCCACCGCGGCGACGTCATCGGGTACTACGTAGTCCCGCCCGCGCAGCAGCGCCAGTGCCCGTGCGGCCGCGACGAGACCGAGTGAGGCGCGCGGCGACGCGCCGTAGGCCAGGTGGCCGGCAAGCTCGGGCATCCCGAACTCGGTGGGCGAGCGTGTCGCCAGCACCATGCGCACGGCGTAGTCGGCGATCGCGTGGTGGACGAACACCTCCGTGGCGTGTTTCTGCAGCTTCATCAGGGTCCACGGGTCCAGCACACGCTCGGCCTCGGGCGGCGCCACGCCCATCCGCCGGACGATTTCCAGCTCCTCTGCGCCGCTTGGATACGGCACGTTGATCTTCATCAGGAAGCGGTCACGCTGCGCCTCCGGAAGCGGGTACACGCCTTCGGACTCGATCGGGTTCTGCGTGGCCAGCACCAGGAACGGCGCGGGCAGCCGATGGGTGACACCGCCGAGGGAGACCTGCTGCTCGGACATGACCTCCAGCAGCGCCGACTGTACCTTCGCGGGTGCCCGGTTGATCTCGTCTGCGAGGACGAAGTTCGCGAAGACGGGGCCCAGCTCGACGTCGAAGATCTCCCGGGTCTGGCGGTACACCCGCGTACCGATGATGTCGGACACGACCAGATCGCTGGTGAACTGGATACGCGCAAACGTTCCGCCCACCACCGTCGCCAGTGTCTGGACGGCCAGGGTCTTGGCCACCCCGGGCACGCCCTCCAGCAGGCAGTGCCCGCGGGCGAGCAGGGCCACCAGCATTCGTTCGATCATGTGATCCTGGCCGACGATCACTTTCTTGACCTCGAAGAGGGCACGTTCAAGATGATCGGCATCGGTGATCGTGTCCGGGTCGGCCAGGCCCTTCCCGCCCTGGTCGGAGGCGGAGTCGGAGTCGGACGCGAGGGGACTGGGGCCGTCCGCAGTGGGCGCGGTCGCTGGAGCCTGCCGTTCGTCCATGGCCTCAGTCTCGCAGCGGATGCCGGGAATCGAGACCTGAAACGAGGGTGGTCAGCCAGTTCGAACAATGATTTAAGGTAAATCCAGGATTTCTCGCTTCACGGTAATCGGACTGGCGGTCAGCGTGGGTTGGCGATCAATTCGGTTGGCAGTCGATTCGGATCGGTGTTCAGCGCAGTGCCCGGGAGCGGTAGGCCCGGTCCCGGCCGACTACCCGCTCAGCGGCCAGTCGTCCCGAGATCAGCACCATCGGCACGCCGACGCCGGGCTGGGTCCCGCTACCGGTGAACACCACGTTGTCCAGACCCGGGGCCAGGTTCGACGGGCGGAACGGACCGGTCTGGCCGACGGTGTGGGCAGCGGCGAACGGGGTACCGGCGGCCATGCCCCGGGCCCGCCAGTCCGCGGGTGTGATCGTGTGCTCGACCTCGATCGCGGCGCCGAAGCCGGCGTACCCCCGCCGTTCAAGGGTCTCCACCACTTCGTCGCGGTAGCGTCGGGCGAGCACCGACCAGTCCAGCGGCGCGGTCAGGTTCGGCGTCGGGAACAGCACGTAGTAGCTGTGCCGGCCGGCCGGGGCCAGCGACGGGTCGCCGATTGTCGGCGTGGTGACCAGGAACGACGGGTCGCTCATCAGCTCACCCCGTTTGATGATCTCGTCGAAGGTGCGCTGCCAGGCCCGTCCGAAGTGGATCGTGTGATGGGCCTGGTCGTCGTAGCCGGCGCTCGATCCGGCGAGCAGCAGGAAGCACGACGGTGAATAGCGCAGGTCACGGACCCGCCGCGGCGTGACGGAGGTGGGCAGCAGCTCCCGATAGGCGGTCGGAAGATCGGGGTTGAGCACCACCACGTCCGCGGCGATGCGGTCACCGGTCGCCGTGTGGACCGCGATCGCCCGCCGACCGCGGGTCTCCACCCGCGTCACGGTGGTGCCGTAGCGGAACGTCACTCCGTGTTTGGCGGCGGCCAGCGCCATGGCAACCGGAACGGCGTGCATCCCCCCGACCGGGAAGTACACCCCGGCTACCGAGTCCATGTAGGCGATCACCGCATACACGGCGAGCGCGTCGTGGGGGGACAGACCCGCGTACATCGCCTGGAACGAGAAGACCCGGCGGGTGCGCTCGTCGTGCAGGTACCGGGCGACCACCGCATCGAGGCGGCGAAAGGCGCCGAGGGCGACCAGACGGGCCAGGGACGGCCGCAACAGGTCCAGCGGCGAGTCGATCGAGGCGTCGATGAAGTCGCGCATCTGCGCCCGGTACAGCTGCGATACGAACGTGACGAACCGGCGGTAACCGGTGGCTTCCCCCGGCCCGCACACGCGGGCGATCTCATCGGCGGTCGCGTCCGGGTCGGCGTGGATGTCGAGTGTGGATCCGTCGGGGTAGCGCGCCCGGTACAGCGGGTCGACCGGGCGCAGCCGCAGCCAGTCGTCAAGGTTCTCCCCGACGCAGTCGAAGGCGTCCGCGATCAGGTCCGGCATGGTCAGGACGGTCGGCCCGGTGTCGAACCGGTAGCCGTTCATGCGCAGCTGCCCGGTCCGCCCACCGGGGACGTCCTCGCGTTCGACCACGGTGACCTGCCGGCCGGCGCCGGCCAGCCGCAGGGCGGTGGACAGCCCGCCCAGGCCCGCCCCCACGATCACAATCCTGTCGGTCGGGCCGATGACCGTACGCATCCTTCTCCTCAGGGGATCGCCACCAGCGAGAATGTGCGGATCGCATTCGCTGGCAGAACCATGCTCGCGACGAACCATGCTCGCGACGAACCATGCTCGCGACGAACCAGGCGCTCACAGAACCAGGCGCTCACAGAACGGGGAACGGATGACAACCGTGGTCGTGGTCGTAACGGCCGTCGTCCTGTTGGGCGCGGCAGCCGGCGGCCTCGCGTTGCTGTACCGGCCGCCGGCGGAGATCGGCCAGACGGTGGCGGGGGTCGCTGCCGTCGAGGTTCGGTTGGCCGCCGGCCGGGTGGAGATCGCCGAGACCGACCGGGTCGACGCCCGCCTGGAGATGACCGTGCGCCGACGTGTCGGGCGGACCCGCCCGGCGCTGGCGCGCAGCGGCGACCTGCTGCGCATCGACGGCCGTGTCAGCGAGGCTCGGGTCCGGCTGACGCTGCCGAAGGCGACCCGCGTGCGAGCGGAGGTGCACCGCGGGGATGTGACGCTGTGGGGATCCGACGGCGACCTCGTCCTCCTGACGGACACCGGCACCATCGCCGGACGTGAGCTGGGCGGCAGCAGGGTCACCGCACGCAGCCGCCTGGGAGATGTCATCCTGCATTTCTCGTCTCCGCCCGATCAGGTGAGCGCGCACGGCCACAGCGGCGCGGTCACGGTTGTCGTCCCGGGCGGTCCGTATGCCGTGGATGTCGAGTCGGGGGACGCCGGTGCCGTCGATGTCAGCGTTCCAGCTGACCCGGCGGCGACCCGGACAGTCTCGGCCCGCAGCCGGTCCGGGCGGGTACGGGTGTGCAGCCCCGCCCCGGGTGGCGCGGTGCGCTTGTGAGCTGCCCGGGCCCGGGCCCGCGCCCCGGCCCTTGCCCGGCCCCGGGCGGAACGCGGCGCGGGCGCGTCGGACCCCTCGGGGCAGCGCGCGCATTGTCGCGTGGTCGCAGGGTGACACCCACTACCCTCGAGCCTATGACGGCGGCCAGGAGCGGGCTTGAACCTCGAGTGCTGACTGTGCGGGACTTCCTCGCATCCGGTCGGCTGTCGTTCTCGTTCGAGTTCTTCGCACCCAAAACCCCTGCGGGGGAGCGCCACCTGTGGACGGCGATCAGGGAGTTGGAATCCCTGCATCCGTCCTTCGTGTCGGTGACCTACGGTGCGGGTGGCTCCACCCGGACGGGAACCATCGGTGTGACCGAACGGATCGCGACCGACACCACTCTCACACCGATCGGTCACCTGACGGCTGTCAACCACTCCGTGTCCGAGCTGCGGCAGGTGATCGGCAGTTACGCCGGAGCCGGGGTGCACAACGTCCTGGCGTTGCGCGGCGACCCGCCCGGTGATCCGCGGGGGACATGGGTCGCGCACCCGCAGGGTCTGCAGTACGCCGAGGACCTCGTCCGCCTCGTCCGGTCGCTGGGCGACTTCTGCGTCGGGGTCGCGGCGTTCCCGGACCGCCACCCGCGTTCGCCCGATCTTGACACCGACGCCCGCCACCTGGTCGGCAAGCTGGCCGCGGGCGCGGACTACGCGATCACCCAGTTCTTCTTCGATGTGGACGCCTACTTCCGCCTGGTCGAGCGGGTCCGCCGGCTCGGCTGCGAGGCGCCCGTCATCCCCGGGGTGATGCCCGTGACGAACGTCGCGCAGATCGAGCGGATGGCGCAACTGTCCGGCGCGGCGTTTCCCGCGGATCTGGCCGGCCGGCTGCACGAGGTGGCCCACGACCCGGTGGCGGTACAGGCGATC
>NZ_CAUVXG010000002.1:191554-194179 GCF_963555885.1 Protofrankia sp. Cr2 | reverse complement strand
GTGAGGTGTTCCGCTCCCTGGCCGGCTGACGGGGGCAGGGCCGGGGCCGTCCCGATGGCGGGCGGCCGGTCAGTCGTGGTCCTCGTAGGCGTCGAAGACGCACAACAGCCATTCGTCTCGGAAAGGCTGCTCGCGGACGAGGGCGAAGTCGGCCAGGTTCGCCGCGTCGACGACCGCCGCCACCAGGTCGAGGTCCAGGGTGCCGAACACGGGTGTGATGCGGACCGCAACCACTACTTGGTCACGTTCCGCGTTGAAGATTGTTGTCGGATGCAGGTCGTCGAGTGTCTCCACGACCAGGGGCGAGTGCTTGGTCACCGATGTCTCCTGCGGCCGCCTTGGGGCGGCTCCTCGAAGGGGGTTGACGGTCGTCGGTAGTGGGTCGTCATCACAAGCGGGTCATGTCGGACGACGGAACCATACGCAGAGGGCACGATGGTTTGGTGACCACCCCGGTGCCCGACCGTGACGGCTTTCTCAGGGAGTGGTCGGGCCTGCACGGAGGTTACGATGCCACAACCGGCATGTGGCTCGTTCGCCGTTGGCTCGGCTTGGTCTACCGTCTCGGTCGTCCGTTGGCCGCGGGTGGCATCAGCCCCACGTCGATCACCGTCGCCGGGACACTGCTGACCGGCGGCATGCTGCCGGCCGTGGCGCTGGGCGGCCCGTTCCCGCTGCTGGCCGCGATGATCGTCGTCGCTGGTGGCCTCCTGGACAACCTTGACGGATGCGTGGCTGTCCTCACCCGTCGGGTGACGCCCTGGGGGGCCGTCCTCGACTCGCTTGCGGACCGGATCTGTGACGGGATCTACCTTGTCGCCTTCTGGCTGCTCGGTGCCCCCGGCGGGGTGTGTGCCGCTGCCGGGGCTGCGGTCGCTCTGCTGGAGTATCTGCGTGCGCGGGCCGGGAACGTGGGGTTCTGCGAGATCGGTGTGGTGACGGTCGGAGAGCGGCCCACCCGGATCATCATTACAGTGATCGCGATGGTAGGCGCGGCGATCGACCCCGGCCGTGCCGACCTTGCCGGCATGATCGGTGCCGCCGCCACCGCAGCGGTCTGCGCCGGGGGCCTGATCCAGCTCGGTATCGTCGTTCACCGGGTACTGCGGACATACCCGGTGGCTTCACAGCAAGAAAATCTGAATGCGCCCGGGTGAACAAGCGATGACATCACGGCCGAGGCGGCTGATCAGGCCGTAGCGTCTCCCTTTCTTGACTGAATTCCTTGGGGCTTCCGGCGACGCGACAAGAATTGCGATCGTTTCGCTGTCGGCTCACCAGGTGGGGGGAAACGTGATGTCCAGGTTTGCTGTGCGCCGTGTGGGCGCATTCCTTGCCGCGCTCTCGGTGTTCGTCGTGTCGCTCGCGGTTGTCGTGACGGGAACCGCGACCGCTGCGGACGCGTCCTTCGGCGCCGGCAATCTCGTGGTGGTGCGCGTGGGTACCGGGTCCGGTGCCCTGTCGAGCGCGGCCACCGCGGTCTTTCTCGACGAGTATTCACCCGGCGGCACGCTGGTGCGGTCACTACCGATGCCGACTGCGACCTCGGGCGCGACGAACGCGCTGACGATGAGCGGGTCTGCGAGCTCGGAGGGGGGGTTGACGCTCTCGCCCGACGGACGCTTCCTGGCCCTCGCGGGCTACGGCGCGGCTCCCGGGACCACGGGCGTGGCGAGTACGGCCGCAAGCAGTGTGAACCGGACTGTGGGTATTGTGGCCAGCACCGGGGTCGTCGACACGTCCACCCACCTGAGCGCATATTCCGGCAACAACATTCGTGGCGCGGCGACCACGAACGGTACCGATATCTGGACCGGCGGAGTCGGTAGCGCCGGTGACGGCGGTCTGCTGGCAACGACAAAGGGCGCGTCGGGTGCGGCATTCACACCGCTGACCGCTGCCACCAGTAATGTGCGGGTGCCCGTCGTCGCCGATGGTCAGCTCTATGTATCGTCCAATCAGACCGGGCTCCAGGGCGTGAACAAGGTCGGCAGCGGCATCCCGACGTCATCGGGGCAGGCGTTGACCAATGTCGCCACGGTCACCGGCGGTGCGTACGGCTATGTGTTTGTGGACCGCGACTCCGCGGTCCCCGGAGTCGACACGCTGTACGTCGTGGATCAAAGTCAGGGACTTCTGAAGTTCGCGCGCGTCGCGGACGCCTGGACCGCGCAGGGTAGCGCTGCCGGTAACTACACGGGCATCACCGCGGCGAGCGCCGGTGGTTCGGCCGTCATCTATGCGACATCGGGCGCCGCCGCCGGCAACAAGATTGTGAAACTGACGGACAGCGCGGCGTACAACGCGCCGTTGGCGGTGGGCTCGGCGACGACGATCGCGACGGCGGCGGCCAACACGGTTCTGCGCGGCCTCTCCTTCACGCCGCAACCGATCATTGCGCCGACGATTCTGACTCAGCCCGTCGGTGGGACGGTCCCCGCCGGCACCAGCGTCACGTTGACGGTGGCCGCGACCGGCACCGGGCCGCTGAGCTACCAGTGGTACTCAGGTACGTCGGGCAGTACGACATCGCCTGTCACGGGAGCGACGGGTACCTCGTACACGACACCACCGCTCGATGCGGCGACCAGCTACTGGGTGCGTGTCAGTAACGCCGCCGCCGGC
>NZ_CAUVXG010000002.1:163154-191175 GCF_963555885.1 Protofrankia sp. Cr2 | reverse complement strand
TCGACGCCGACCCCGCTGACCAACGCGATCGGTGACCCGACCAACCAGACTGCCACGATCACCGTGGGCGATTCTTCGGTGCCGGTCTCTGCGCTGTCGGTGACGGCCAGCGCGTCGTCCAACCCGTCGGTCGCTCCGTTGGCCCACATCACGGTGACGGGGACGGACACCACCCGGACCATAGCGGTCGACCCTGTCGGGGTCGGGTATACGGACATCACCATCACCGTGTCGAACGGGACGTTCAGCGCCTCATCGATACTGCACTATGCGGCGTCGGGTTCGGGCGGCCCGCAGACGCGGTACCTGGCCGGCGCCTCGGACGCATCCACCGCGGTCGACGTCGGGGACGGCTACGCACTCGTCGGCGATGACGAGAACCAGGCCCTGCGTCTCTATGACAGCACCCGATCAGGCCCACCGGTTGCCTCGTTCGACTACACCACGAGCCTCGGCCTGACCGACATCGCCGGCGGCGGTCCCCGCGAGGTCGACATCGAGGCATCGGCCCGAGTCGGTGACACCGTCTACTGGATCGGCTCGGAGTCCAACAGCTCCGAAGGCAAAGCGCGCCCGAACCGCAACCGGGTGTTCGCGACGAGGCTCAGCGGCTCCGGTGCCGGCGCCACGCTGACCTTTGTCGGCTACTACGACCACCTCCGCCAGGACCTGCTCAGTTGGGACCACGACGACCTGCACGGGCTCGGCGCGGACCACTACGGCCTGACCGCAAGCGCGGCGACCGGGGTCATCCCCGAGGCGGGCGGCGGTGCCGGATACAACATCGAAGGTCTGGAGTTCGCACCCGACGGCACCACGGCCTATCTGGGCTTCCGCGCGCCACTGTCGCCCGCGGCCGGTCGGACCAAGGCACTGGTCGTTGCGGTGACCAATTTTCCGTCGCTCGTCACGGGTAGTCCCGGGCCCGGCCCGGCTACCTTCGGCGCGCCGATCGAGCTCGACCTGGCCGGCCGTGGCATCCGGGAGATTCGGCGTAACGACGTCGGCCAGTACCTTCTGATCGCCGGCCCCGCGACCGATACCGGCTCTGAACAGCTCTACACCTGGGACGGTCAGCCCACCTCGCCGGCGGTACCGCACACCGCGGACCTGCCCGCGCTCGGCTCGGCCACGCCGTTCGAGGGCGTGATGTCGCTACCGAGCCCGCTGACCGCGACCAGCCAGCTGCGCCTGCTGGCCGATTCGGGGGACGCCGACTGGTATGGCGACGGTACCGCTGCCAAGGACCTACCGTTGGCGGACCTCAAGAAGGCCCGTACCGACGTGGTGGCCCTCGGCGGACCGGTCGACACGACGCCGCCGGACACGGCGATCTCCAGCGGCCCGCCGCGCTACACCGCCGGCGGCGTGGCCACGTTCACCTTCACCGCGGTAGACGACAGTGGGCCGGCCGGCCTGCACTTCGAGTGTGCGGTCGACACGGCGACGTTTGCCGGCTGTGTGTCACCCATGACCGTGGGCGGCTTCACTGAAGGCGATCACACATTCGCCGTGCGTGCCATCGACGCGGCCGGAAACGTCGACCTCAGTCCCGGGCAACTGACCTGGACGGTGGACACGACCGCGCCGATCTTGGCCCTGCCCACGGTCGCGGCCACGGCCACCGGCCCGGCTGGAGCGGTCGTGACCTATGCCGTGTCGGCCACGGACGCGACAGACGGCGCCACGACCCTCGCCTGCGACAAGCCCGCCGGCGCGATGTTCCCGCTCGGCACCACGGTGGTCATCTGCACCGCAACCGACCGGGCGGGTAACACTGCTAACGGGTCATTCATGATCACCGTTAGCTACAGCTGGTCGAACGTCCTCCAGCCGGTGAATGCCGACGGCAGCTCCATCTTCAAGATCGGCAGCACCGTGCCGGTCACGTTCGCACTCACCGGCGCCAGCGCCGGCGTCACTAACGCCGTCGCCACGTTCAGCTACGCCAAGTACTCCACCACCGTGCTTGGTTCCGTTGTGGAGGCTGTCTCGACGTCCGCGGCCACCACCGGAAACGCATTCCGTTACAGCCCGACCGCCAGACAGTACGTCTTCAACTGGTCGACCAGGACCGGCCTGTGTGCCGGCACGTACAAGCTGTCGATCAATCTGGGTGACGGTGTCGACCGCAGCTTCCTGGTCTCGCTCAGATAGATCCCGCTCGGACAGACCATGATTTTCCCGGCCCCGCGTAGTGCGGCTCACCCCACTACGCGGGGCCGATCATGTCGGCGACGATAGTCGCGGACATGGCGACCAGCGGCAGGCCCCCACCGGGATGGGACGACCCCCCCACGAGGAACAGTCCCGGGATCGGCGAGCGGTTGCCCGGCCGCAGGAACGCCGCCCGCAGACCGTTGGACGACGTCCCGTAGATCGCCCCGCCGACGGCTCCGGTCCCTCGTTCCAGGTCAGCTGGAGTGATCACACGGTGCCACAGTAGTCGGGACCGGACATCCATGCCGCGCTCGGCCATCAGACCCAGGATCTGGGCAGCATAGGTGTCAGCGAGCCCCGGCCGATCCCAGTCCACCCCGCGGTCGACCGGACCGGTCATGTGCCGGGCCGCGTTCACCAGGACGAACCATGCCTCGCAACCCGGCGGCGCCAGTGCGGGGTCGTCGGGTGCGCTTATGTAGATCGTCGGATCGGTGGCCAGACGGCCGCCGAATACCGCGTCGAACTCGTCGTCGTTGTCAGCGGGGAACAGCACCGTGTGATGGGCGAGATCCAGCGTCTGCCCGCGCAGGGCGAGCAGCAGGACGAAGCCGGACAACGACGCCGGCGCCCGGCGTAGTCGCCGCTGCGTCCGCTGGTGGGGCGCGAGCATGCCGTACAGCGTGCGGGCATCGATGCCTGACACCACCAGGTCCGCGCCGATGCGCCGGCCGCCGGCGAGTCGTACCCCGTCCACCCGACCACCGGCGGTGCGGGTGATCGCGACGACCTGATGGTCGAGCAGCAGGCGCGCGCCGTGGCGCACAGCCCGATCCGCGACAGCCTGGCCGAGCTGGTGCAGCCCGCCGGGGATGTACCAACCGCCGTGGTACCGCTCGACGTGCGCGATGACCGCGAGGGCCGCCGGTGCCCGGCGAGGATCGGAACCGGTATAGGTCGCATACCGTTCGAGGAACATCTGCAGTCGATGGTCGGTGAGATGACGCCGGCCGAGCCCTCGTAACGTCAGGCCTGGCGCGATGGTGGAGATGTCGCCTGGACGTCGTAGCGCCAACCCGGCCAACGACCGGACACCGGCGTTGGGGGCGGCCAGGAACGGACCACCGGTCGCCTCCCACAGGCGCTCGGCGTGGGCTGCCAGCCGGCGCCACTGCTGGCCTGACCCCGGACGCAGGACGGCGTCCAGCTCGGCGGTGAACGCATCGTCGTCGGCATATGCGTCGAGGATGGTCCCGTCGGCGAAACGGTTGCGGGTGATCGGATCCAGTCGGCGCAGCTCGAGGATGTCTCCCAGGGGCGCTCCGGTGGCGGCGAACAGGTCCGCGAAGACCTCCGGCATGGTCAGCAGGGACGGCCCGGTGTCAAAGGAGAAGCCGTCCAGGCTGAATCGTGCGAGCTTGCCGCCGACCTCGGATGCCTGCTCGCAGATGGTGACGGCATGCCCGGTGGCGGCCAGCCGCGCGGCCGTTGCCAACCCGCCGACCCCCGCGCCGATCACGACAACCCGAGCCACCCCGTGACACTATGCGGTGCTCTCACGTGCGATCGCTGTTCTGGCCGGTTCGTCGAACCCGGTCGTCAGGTCGGTCGTCAGGTCGCCGAGAGGATCCCCGTTGCGAGCAGGAGTAGCACAGTCGTGCCGACGATGATCCGGTAGATGATGAACATGTTGTAGTTGTTCTTGCCGATGAATTTCAGGAGCCAGGCGATGGCGACATAGGCCACGGCGAAGCTGACGGCCGTAGCGATGATCGTTGGTGTCCAGCCGACCCCGTGGGCGATGTTGCCGGCCTCGCTGACGCCCTGAAGAGCTGCGGCACCGAACAGAGCCGGGATGGAAAGGAAGAACGACAGCCTTGTGACGGCCACCCGGTCCAGGCCCCGCGTCAGACCGGCCGACATCGTCGCGCCGGACCGGGAGATGCCGGGGATCAGCGCGGCGCACTGGACCAGACCGATGATGAGGGTGTCCTTCCAGGTGATGTCCTCCTCGTGACGCTTCTGGGTCGCGTTGCCGTCGGCATACGCCATGACACCACTCCACATCACGAGTGCGGTGCCCACGAACCAGAGGCTGCGCAGTGTCGTCTCGATCATGTCCTTGAACAGCAGCCCGACCACACCGATGGGCAGCGAACCCAGCAGTACCGCCCATCCGAAGAGGTAGTCGGGGTGGCCACGCAACCGAGGTTGGACGATGCCGCGAAGCAGGGCGGTCAGGATCCTCCACAGGTCCTTGCGGAAGTACAGCAACGTCGCGAAGACGGCGCCGACCTGAATGATCGCGGTGAACGCCGTGATGTCGGGGTCGTCGATGGAGTAGCCGAGCAGTTTCTCCAGGATCGTCAGGTGCCCGGTACTCGACACCGGCAGGAACTCCGTCAGTCCCTCGACCGAACCGAGAAACGTCGCCTCCAGGACGTTCACGCCCACCCCTCTCCCCACACATTATTGATAACCTAGCCGTGATCTGTCACTTTCTGCTATCTGTTGGCGGCGTATGGCGACGACCCTCGCGCAACCGGACCGACGGCCCGAGTGCGGGGAGATCGCCGGTCGCCGCCGCCTGGCAGCACATATCAGCTAAAATCGACTAAATCTTATAGCACCCCAAAATGTACCGCCGCAGCGCCGTTCGCGATTGTACGGCGGCCTTCGATGTCGCAGCCCCGAACATCCGGGGAGGCGCCGCGACAAAGTTCTCCGGTGCAAACCTTGTCCATGGGTTCAGGTGTGGGACGGGTAAGTGTGCTCCACTGGAACAACACCGGACGATCGGGGCGGGAGCAAACCCATGAGCAGCAGCGAGACGGCGGCGCACGAGTCGGCAGCAGGCAGCCCGTCGGTACCGTCGGTACCGACGGCCCGGAACGCTCGTGGCGGATCGCTATCGCGGCGCGATCGAGATCAGTTGGTGAACCTGCGGGACCTGGGCGGACTGCCGACGCAGGACGGTCGCCACACCCGCCCCGGCGTTCTTTACCGTAGCGACGCCCCGCGCCATGGCGACCGGCTACCGGTATTCGATCGTGAATGGCCACCTCGAACGGTCATCGACCTGCGGTCGCCGGTCGAGCGCGACGGTAGCCCGCACCCACTGGAATCGGCGGTGACCGATGTCCGAGTGATCCCGTTGCTCGGTGACGTCGACCCCGCGCATCCCACGTCCGAGATCGTTGTTGCCCTCGCGGGCGGCCTGAGCACGATGTACCGGGCGATCGTCGAACGGACCGGATCGCGGGTGGTCGAGATCCTTCATCTGGCCGCCCATGCGCCTGGACCACTCCTTGTCCATTGTGCGGCCGGCAAGGACCGGACAGGCCTGGTCGTGGCGGTCCTGCTACGCGCGGTGGGCGTCGAACCGGACGCGATCCTCGCGGATTACGCGGCGACGGCCGCGAACATGGCGGACGTACTGCGTCGACTAGGTAACAATCCGTTGCTGCCCGGAGCGGGCCTGGGTGCTCCCGACCTGACCACGACCTCGATCTCGGCCGTCGAGCAGGTACTGGCCGTCATCGACGAATATCCCGGTGGCCTGTCCGGATGGTTCGCGGCCAACGGCGCGCATCCGGACGCAGTGCCGACCTGGCGGGCCAGGCTGTTGACCTGACCTGACCTGACCTGCCCTCGTTTGTCCGGGGCCGTGGGGTACCGCGCACGGCGGTCGACCACACAGGGCAGTCGGGGCTGCATCCGTGCGGTTGCGCTCCGTAGTCAAGCTCTTCAGAATCCCGTGGGTGGACCGACGTCGCCTTGTGAAAATCCTCGCCCTCGGGGCTGCCGACCTGCTCCTCGGTTGTGCCGGTGACCGTCCGAGGTCCGTTCCGCCGGCGGTTGGTCCGCGGCCTGTCGTCCCGTCGATCCGCATGTTGCCAGTTGCGCCGGTCCAACCGTCGCAGGTAGCGCCGTCAGCCGGCCGGTCGGTGTCGCCCGCTCCGATCGCGGTCGCGCCCGGACAGCAACAGATCCTCTTCAATGCGCCGGGAGCGACCCGCCAGGTCGCGCTCACCATTGACGACGGCTTCAATGCCACCGCGGTTGCCGGCTATGTCGACTTCGCCAGCCGGACGAAAATTCCGCTCTCGTTCGCGCCGAACGGGATGTACCGCAACGTGTGGAATCAGCATGCAGACGCCGTCCGGTGGCTGATCAAATCCGGGCAGGTGACGATGGTCAACCACACCTGGAGCCACCGCAGTATCCGTACGCTTTCCGACGCGGCGCTGCGCGCCGAGGTGGAACGCAATGACGACTGGGTCAACCAGACATTCGGTGTCACGACCCGACCGTGGTTCCGCCCGCCGTACGGGGAACACAGCGAGCGGTCGAGAGAGATTCTCGCCGAACTGGGTTATTCGCGGATCCTCATGTGGAGCGGGTCGGTGGGCGATTCGATGATGGGGGTCACTGCCGGCGAACTCATCGCGGCTGCGCGTCAGGCCATCCAGGCGGGGGCGGTCGTGCTGGGACACGCGAATCAGCAGGTGGTCGTCGAGCTCTACGGAGAGCTTGAACGCCTGATCGTTGAGCGGGCGCTCGTCCCGGTCACGGTCGAAACCATGTTCATGGCAGACCTGACCGCTCGCTGAATCCGCGCGGTTTCCGGACATTGATCCGCGCGATCGCAGCTCCATCGGGCAGGCCCTATGCAGGGCGGGGTTCGTACACCTCGATTGCGAATGACGCCGTCGGAGTTGCGCCGTTCGGCCACCGTTCCTCGATGATCGCTTGGATGTCGGCGGCGCGACGGTGGTGAGCGGTCGGCCCCATCATCACAAGATGCAGAAGATCATATGTGGTGAGTGACATGTCGAGGTCGAGTGTCAATCGCTCCCGTCGTACGAAGGATTCACCCAGTTTCGCGCGGAGGCGCTCGGGCTTTCGCTCGTCGACCGTGATGAGACCGAGCGGACCCACAAGGCCGGCCAGATGGCGGGCGGTGGGCGTGACGATGACGAGATATCCGTCCGGCCGGAGGATGCGGTGCATTTCCGTGGCATTGCGCGGCGCGAAGACATCGAGAATGACCGACGCCGTGCCTGTTCGCACCGGCAACGGGCCGCGCACGTCCACGCCGACCGCACCGATCCGCGGATGCGCACGGGCGGCGCGCCGCAGGGCATAGGTGGACACGTCCATGGCGAGGCCGACCGCGTCGGGGCATAGGTTCAGCAGGTGTGCCAGGTAGTAACCGGGGCCGGCGCCGATGTCGACGACGACCGGCTCGGCACCGATCCGCCCGGTTTCCATCGTAGTGCCTTGGATGACCGAGCTGAGCTGGTCGGCGAGCGCGCTGTAGTGGCCGCCCGCGAAGAACGCCTCTCGTGACCGGACCATGTCCGCGCTGTCACCGGGAATCCCAGTGGCCCGACCGGTCGTGAGGGTCAGGTGACCTCCCCGAGCGAGGTCGTATGCGTGGCCGTCCGGGCACCGGATCTGCCCGGCGTCGGTGGCGAGAGCCTGTCCGCACATCGGGCATGTGAGATAGGCGAGAACCGTATGAATCACGCCTGGCCCACCGTCATCATCGGCCGCATGACAACGACCGTACGTGCCTGGTGAGCACACTGGATCGACCCAGCGCCGGCCCGCGTTCGAGGGGGCCGAAAGGCGCGCGACGATCGTCAGATCGCACACCCGCAGGCCGCAGTCCCCGGAGCACAATAGTGAGGTGGTGTGACGCACATGTGCGCTGACGAGGGTTCGGGAGCCGACCCGGCTGTCGCGGGCGTCGGCGTCGGCGTCGGCGTCGGCCGCGGGTCGCGCGCGCCCGGACGAGTGGCGGTTGTCGGTGCCGGCATGGTCGGCCTGGCCACTGCCTGGTTTCTGCAGGAGCGCGGGGTCGAGGTCACAGTGATCGAGCGTGCCCGGGTGGCCGCGGGATCGTCCTGGGGTAACGCCGGCTGGCTCACCCCGAGCCTGGCTGCGCCGCTGCCGGAGCCGGCCGTCCTGCGTTATGGCCTGCGGGCTGTACTGAAGCCGACATCGCCGGTGTACGTACCGCCGCGTGCCGACCCGCGATTGCTGCGCTTCCTCGCCGGATTTGCACGCAACAGCACGGCCAACCGTTGGCGGCGGGCGATGGGTGCACTTGCACCGCTCAATCGGCGGGCACTGGGTGCCTTCGACATCCTTGCCGCCGGGGGAGTGGACGTACCCACCCGCCCGGCCGCGCCGTTCCTGGCCTGCTATCGCGATCCACGCGAGCGCGAGGCGCTGATCGTTGAACTGGAGGAGATACGCGATGTCGGCCAGAGCGTCGAATTCGACCTGCTCGACGGCGCCGCCGTGCGCACACTGGAGCCGGCGCTGGCCGATGGGATCGGTGCCGCGATCCGCATCGACGGCCAGCGCTTCTGTGATCCCGGGGATTTCGTGACAGCGCTCGCGGACAGTGTCCGGGCCCGGGGCGGCGCGCTGCGGGAGGGCGTCGGTGTACTGGCCATCCATGCCGACCGGGATGTCGACCACCATGATCGATATCGTGTCGGGGGCGCCGAGGTCGGGCTGGAGCTCTCCACCGGAGAGATCGAGCCGTTCGACATGGTGGTGGTCGCCAGCGGCGCCTGGCTGACCGATCTTGTACGCCCGTTCGGGGTCCGGACTCCGGTCCAGGCGGGGCGTGGGTACAGCTTCAGCGTCACGGCGCGCGTCCTGCCAGGTGGCCCGTTGTACTTTCCGACCCACCGGGTGGCGTGCACACCGCTGGGGGACCGGCTGCGCATTGCCGGGATGATGGAATTCCAGGAACCGCACGCGCCGCTGGATCGCCGCCGCATCACCGCGATAGTCAACGCGGTGCGCCCGCTGCTGGCGGGTATCGATCTCGATACCCGGACGCAGGAGTGGGTCGGCTCCCGTCCGTGTACGCCGGACGGCCTTCCCCTGATCGGGCGAACTATGTCACGGCGGGTGTTTGTCGCTGGCGGTCACGGGATGTGGGGCATCACACTCGGACCGATCACCGGCCAGCTGGTGGCTGAGGCGGTCACCACCGGGCACTGTCCCGCTCAGCTCGCGCCTTTCGACCCGCTGCGGTGATCTGTATCCATTCGAATGTCGACCGACCCTTGCCGGATCGGCCGAGTAGCCGAGTAGCCGATCAGCCGAGTAGATCGAGTACGGTCGCGGCTACCGGGCCGTCGGTCAGGTAGCGGCCGGCCTCCAGCAGATGCTCCCGCCACAGGTCCTCGGCGGCGCGGGCGTCACGGGCTTCGATGAGGTCCACGACGCGCTCGTGGTCGACGAGTCGCCGGCGGATGGTGAGCCGGTGTTCGGGGCTGCGATCCGCGGCTGGGTAGGAGAGCGTCGCAAGATCAAGAATGTGGCGCAGCATACCCGACAGGACTGAAAGCGTCGTGTTTCCGGCGAGCTCCACAAGCAGCACGTGGAAGGCGAGATTGGCTTGCAGGCACTGGCCTGGATCGTCGGTCGCCGTCGCGGCGGCTGTCTCGCTCACCCCGAGCCTGAGTTTGTCGAGGTCATCCTGAGTACGGTTCGCGGCCAGGATTGCCACGCACGGCGGCTCGATCACGGCGCGAGCCTGATGGATGTCGGCCAGCGTGGTACCGCGGTACTCCAGGACCAGGGCGGCGTAGCGTGCGGCGATGTCGCCGTTGGGGGTATGCACCCGGGCGCCACCATGTGCACCGCGCCTGACTGTGATCAAAGCCTCGGATTCAAGTACACGGAATGCTTCTCGCAATGTCGGCCGGGAGACACCGAACTGTTCCATGAGGGTGGCCTCAGGCGGCAGTGCATCGCCTTCGACGAGTTCTCCCCGCACGATGCGGCGTCGTAGGTGCGCCGCGACCAGCTCGGCGGTCTTCGGGACCCGAACCTGCTGCCCGATCGCGACCACTGTGCCGACCCTGCTAGCAGTCGGCATCGCCAGCTCTTGTACAGCCATCGTGGGCGCCTCCATCGACAACGAACAGGTGAGTCTCTATACAACACGGACTCGGCGAGCCAAACGGGTCGGCTCAAATGTTGTTGGTGCTTGAGGTTACCAATGGGTCGCCCCTGTTCTCTAGAGAGCCCGGACACATCTGGGGCTCGGATGTTGTCTACAAGTAGTCTTTGCCTTGTCTGCACGGGGAGTCGGGCTCGAGCTGTCGGGTAGAGGTGCTCCCGAAGAAATGCCCACCCACCCCTTCCGTAAAGGTCTGTCGACCCCTGTGCTATAAGCTTCTCCGGTCGCGATGGCCGGGGTCGGCTGCACGGATGTCGACCGGCCTGGTATCCAGCCGGGGTACCTGCCGCGGCCTGCGGTGCGAACCGGCGTGGGTGGTCCGAGCGGGCGGCGCGACGGGAGCCCCAGGACGACCACAGTTATGATCACGGGCGCGCGGAGTTCGGCGTGATGAGATCTATCTGACAATGCTCGCGGTGGTTTTCGTCGCGTTTCGCCGAACTCGTGTCGGGAACCAGCCGGACGCGGCTCGCTGTCCGAACCCAAGATTCAAAACAGACTCTGAGTGAACGTTACTTCTTGTCGCGGAGCGCGGCCTGCTCCCGCGCGACTGCCTCGAGCGTGGGTGCACAGCCACCCATGTGGGCGGGTAGCCACCATGGTGACTCGCCGGGAGGGGGCGGTGGGTAGTCCCGCTGGGCGTCGGCGAGAAGTTTCGCCATGGCATCCGCCAGCAGTTGTGTTCCGGTCTGGGCATCTTTCAGGTCGGCCGTCGGGATCGGTTCGCCAATCATGATCGATACGGGGGTTCCTCGCGCTGCCCGGAGGTTACGTGGCCGTCCCTTGGTAAGGATGCGCTGGCTGCCCCAAATGATTACCGGGAGTGCGGGAACGTCCGCTTCGGCGGCCATTCGGGCCGCCCCGGACTTGAAGGGCTGGAGACAGAAGCTACGACTGACGGTCGCCTCGGGGAAGACTCCAACGAGCTCACCGGCCTTCAGAGCTTGTACCGCGTGACGGTACGAGCCGGCCCCCGCCGACCGGTCGACAGGGATATGGCGCATCCCTCGCATCAGCGGCCCGGCAATGGGGTGGGAGAAGACTTCGTGTTTGGCCATGAAGCGCACCAGACGCCGGTGAGCGTACCAGAACGGAACACCGGCGAGCGCGAAGTCCAGATATGACACGTGGTTGATCGCCACCACGCAGCCACCAGTGGCCGGTACGTGCTCCTGCCCCCGGACATCCAGCTTGAGGTCGAGAGCCTTGAAGGCCCCGAGCGCGAGACGGATCACTGGCTTGTAGACGAGCTCCGCCACCCGCTCTTTACCTCCCGACGTTCCCTGTCGTGACGATGACGCCGATCGGTCACGAGAAGTCAATATCTGATCGTACCCTTGGTGTCGTGAACCGGTGGGACCTCATGCAGGCCGACCCTCGACGATCTTTTGTTCGAGCATTGCATACTCGGGTCCTGGCGGTCACACCGACACCGCACCCGCCCGTTGACAGCGACTGTTGAGACAGGAGACGTACGACGCCTGACCAGTGGATACAGTTGCTCACGTCCGGGGACCCGCCGCGATGGACAGTCCTTGCCGGTGTCGCCGTCGCCCTCCTCGTGGTGCTCAACACGCGTTTGTGGCCGCTGGCCCGACACGTGATCACCATTGCACACGAGGGTGGGCATGCGCTCGCAGCGGTCGGGAGCGGCCGGCGCGTCGGCGGGATCCGACTACATTCGGACACCTCCGGGGTGACCGTGTCGGCGGGTCGTCCGACCGGGCCGGGCGTTGTGATCACGGTTGCGGCCGGCTATATCACTCCGTCCATCCTTGGTCTGGGCGGCGCGGCCCTGCTGGCTGCCGACCAGGTGAGCGTGTTGTTGCGACTCAGCGTCGCTCTGTTACTCGGAGTGTTGGTTGCTATCCGTAACGCGTTCGGCGTGCTGTCGATAGCGCTGAGCGCCGCGACGGTCATCGCCGTGTCCCTGCTGGCGCCGTCGCCCTATCAGGAGGTGTTCGCAGCCTTTGTCACCTGGTTCCTCCTCATCGGCGGTGTGCGGCCGATCGTCGAGGTGCAACGGAGCCGCCGTCGGGGCGCGTCGACATCGGACCCGGACCAGTTGGCACGCCTCACCGGTATCCCGGCCGTGCTCTGGGTGGCCTTTTTCGCAATCGTCTCCTTGCTCTGCCTGGCTGTCTCGGTCGAGTGGCTTCTGCGGTGATGACCGGGCCGGCACGGCTGCGTGGGGAGCGCGAAGCCCGGATGCAGGCAAGGCCGTTCGCTGGCAGACTGTCGTACTGTGTGCGGTCGGTACGCCAATGCCCTGAGCGCCCGACAGCTGGCGGAGTCGTTCACGGCACGTGACGAGACGGGTGGCGTCCAGCCGAATTTCAACGTGGCGCCCACCAGCGTGGTTCCGGTGGTTGTCGTCCCGCCCGAGCAGCCGGACGGGGGCGCGCGGTTGCGGATGGCTCGATGGGGGTTGGTGCCGTCGTGGGCACGCGACATCGCGATCGGCAACCGTCTGATCAACGCTCGAGCGGAGACAGTGGCCACCAAGCCCGCTTTCCGTGCCGCGCTGCGTGCCCGTCGCTGCCTGGTACCGGCCACCGGTTACTACGAGTGGCATCGGGTGGATGGCGCCCGCCGTGGGCAGCCGTACCTGGTGCGTCCGGGCGATGACGGACCCGCCGCGCTCGCGGGCCTGTACGAACTATGGCAGCCTCCGTCGGGCGGTGTATGTGCGACGTTCACCATCATCACCACCACCGCGGCCGGCGGTCTGGAGTTCCTGCATCCACGTTCGCCTGTGCTGCTGTCACGGGCGTCCTGGTCGCGCTGGCTCGACCCGCGCCTTGACGATCCGGTCGCTGTGACCGCAATGCTTGCGCCCGCGCCCGTCGGAATGTTGCGGGCGTACCCGGTCACCTCCCGCGTTGGGAACGTACGCAACAACGACCCGCACCTACTCGACCCGATTGTCGCAGGCGAGGAGACCGACGAGTCCCCGGTTTCGCAACGCCGTGACCGCGCGGACGGCACGGATCGGTCGGCCACTCGGGCGCCATCGACGGCCCGGAGCACATCGACGGCCCGGACTATGAAGACAGTCCGCGACGACGAACTTCCGTTCGCCTGATGTCAACCCGCCTCATCTCAACCGACGGTAAAGCGATGATTTCCACGGTAGCCGTGGAAGAATTCACGAACTGATTGATCAGGCCTGGTCGCCGTGCATCAACAATGACGGCAAAGATATCAGAAGTATTCGTCAGCCGTGGTTTGCCTGTGGATAAAAGTCGGATATCCACAGGATCACATCGAAGCGTGTCATGAAGGACGGGGCGGTCTACCGTCGCGGACATGACTGATCTTCCGTTCATTCGCGGTACTCGCAGGGTCGACATCGCCGCCGGACCCCGGCACCGATTGTCGACAGTTCATACCCCGGCATCAGGGGGACCGGACGGTCACCCGCCGGCGAGTCCTGCCGGGCAGTGCGACGCGGCACCGTCGCCACGGTCCGCTGCGCTCGTCGGCGAGCATTCCGAAGGCGACCTGCTCGATGAGCTGTTGCCCGAAGACATCGCCGGTCGGCTTGAGCGGCAGCCTGCTCCCCGGTCCGGCCCGCTGGGTCTTGCCGAACGCCTGCCGCGGCTTCTGCGCGGCGGCCTGGTCGATCCGGCCATCCGCGGAGCGCTGCTGCTCGTGGTCGTGGCCCTTGCCGCGGCGTTGACGGCTGGATGGTTCGCCTGGCGGAACAGACCGGTGTCCCTGACGGCGCTCGCCGCTGGGACACAGTCGGCGCGGGCACAGGGCCATGGGCAGGCTGACGCTGATGCAGCCGGTTCGAAGCCGGTGATCTGGTCATCGACTGGCGCCACACATAGCCCGGCAGTACAAATCGTCGTTGAAGTGGTGGGCAAGGTGCACAGCCCCGGCGTCCTGACCGTGGCGGCCGGATCCCGGGTGGTCGATGCGCTTGCCCAGGCTGGCGGAGTACTCCCTGGGACGGATACGGCTGGTCTCGCGCTGGCGCGGCGTCTGGTGGACGGCGAGCAGATCCTTGTGGACGGCCGTCCCGGCCCGGCGCCTCCCGCGCCGGCCGGTGGTGACACCGGTGGTGGTACCGGTGGGGGAAGGGGATCGTCGGCAGTCACGCCGGAAACACCGCTGAACCTCAATACCGCCACGGTGGAGGCACTCGACGGGCTGCCCGGGGTGGGGCCGGTCCTTGCACAGCGGATCGTCGAGTGGCGCAAGGCTCACGGCACTTTCACCTCGCCTCGCCAGCTGGGGGAGGTGACCGGGGTCGGCGATCGGCGACTCGCCGATCTGCTGCCACTCATCACCGTCTGATGGGCGGGGATCGGCCCGATCGACCCGGGGCCGGCGCGCAGTGCGGACCGTCGACATGAACACGGTCAGGTTCAGAGGGCCAAAGGGCGCGCGACGATCGTCAGATCGCGCGCCTGGAGGCCGCAGTCCCCGGAGCATGGACGGGGAAGACCGACCCGCCGACCTTCGGCTTGTCGGGCCGGCGCTCGCGGCCTGGGTCGGTGCGGCTGGCGCGGGCCTGACCGCGCCGGCCCCGCCCGTCCTGTTGATCGCCGGGCTCCTCCTCTGTTCGGTACTGGTGTGCGCGGTCCTCCTGGCGCGGCGACCCCACATCTGGCGGCCCGCGGCAACAGGGCTCGCTGTGCTGGCCTGCCTCGCCGCTGGGGTCCTCACCGCGGGTGTCGCGGCCCGTGGGCGCGTGCACGGTCCTCTTGCCGATCTTGAAGGGATTCGAGCGGCCGCTACTATCGAAGGGACGCTCACCGGTGATCCGAGGGTGAGCCCTCGTGGCAACACCCAGCTGGTGATCGTTCCGTTACGGGTCGAGCGCCTCAGCGCGGACGGGCGTGATCTCCGGCTGCGTCAGCCGATGCTCGTCCTGGCGACCGCGAGCGGTTGGGCGGACCTGTTACCGAGTCAGCGGATCCGTGCCGACGGCAACCTTGCCTCCCCACGCGCGGCTGACACCGTTGCGGCGGTCCTCTTCGTTCGGGGCCCGCCGGTGGTGGTCGGCGGACCATCGACGGTGCAGGCAGCGGCAGCCCATCTGCGGCAGGGGCTTCGCGATGCGGCGTCCGGGTTGGACGGCCCGCGCCGAGGGCTGTTGCCGGGTCTGGTGGTTGGCGACACGGGCAATCTCGCCGAGGACGTCAAGGACGACTTCCGGGTCGCCGGAATGTCACATCTGGTGGCTGTGTCCGGCGCGAACTGTGCGATCATCATCGCCGCGGTGACGCTCCTCGTCCGGCGCTGTCGGTTTGGTCCGTGGCTGCGGGCCGGGTGGGTCGCATTGGCCCTGCTCTGCTTCGTCGTGCTGGCCCGACCGTCTCCCAGCGTTCTACGGGCCGGTGTCATGGGGCTGATCGGGATTGTCGCGACGGGTAGCGGGCGGCAACGGGGGGCTGTACCCGCGCTCTGTGCCACGGTGCTCATGTTGGTCCTCGTCAGTCCCGATCTTGCCCGCTCGGCCGGTTTCACGCTTTCGGTGTTCGCGACCGCCGGCCTGGTGATCCTGGCTCCAGGCTGGCGGGACGCGCTGTCACAACGGATGCCGAAGTGGTTGGCGGAGCTGCTCGCGGTCGCCGCGGCGGCACATGTCGCCTGCTCGCCGGTGCTCGCCGCGATCGGTGGCGGGGTCAGCCTGGTCGCCATTCCCGCCAATATGATCGCCGACTGCGCGGTTGCCCCAGCAACGATCCTTGGGGTGCTCGCCACGATGGCTGCGGTTTGCTGTATGCCACTGGCCCGGCTGTTCGCCGCCCTCGCCGGCGTGCCATGCGGATGGTTGGTCATGATTGCCGACATCGCCGCGCGGGCACCGGGAGCGCAGATCGCGTGGCCGACCGGTCCACCCGGAGCCTTGGCTCTTGTCGCCGTCACCGTGGTGACGCTGGGTGCAGTCCGTCGGCGCCGCGGACGCAGCCTTCTTGCTGCGGCAGCGATCGGAGCGGTGACTGTTGAGCTGATCGTCATGGTTGGGTCAGCCGGATCATCGCCATCCACGGGATGACCGACGGTGTCCACGCCGGGTGCAACGACGCGGCACCTCAACGAGGGCGTCGCAGCCCACGGGCCGTGCGCATGACATGCTCCCCAGCGTGTCGTCAACGTCCGCACTGCCGCGGCTGGTCCTCATCGCCGGGGACGAGGAGCTGTTGGTCGCCCGGGGGGTCCGTGAAGTCGTGGATGCGGCTCGGGTCCACGATGCCCAGGTGGAGATCGTCGATCGGGCCCCCGGCGAGTTGACCGACAGCGACGTGGTTGACCTGTCCAGCTCATCGATGTTCGGTGGGCTGCGCGTCGTCGTGGTGCGCGGTGCGCAGGAGCTGGCAGACGACCTTCGGGACGCGCTGCTCGCCTACCTGGCCCGACCGTTGGACGACGTCGTTCTCGTCGTCGTGCACAGCGGTGTCGTGCGCAACCGCAAGCTGGCGGACGCGGTGAAGGCGGCCGGCGCGCGGGTGATTCCGGCAGCGCGCCTCACTCGTCCTCGCGATCGGCATGACTTCGTCGCGGCCGAGGTCCGTCGGCTCGGTGGCCAGATCAGTTCGGGCGCGGTGAAGGCTCTGGTGGACGCCGTCGGTGGTGATCTGCGCGAACTGGCGGCTGTATGTGATCAATTGGTTGCGGACTCAGGTGGGCGGGTCACTGAGGCGGTGGTAGTCCTGTACCACCGGGGCCGGGCAGAGGCAACCGGTTTCACGGTGGCGGACGCGGCGATCGCCGGCGACCTGGCGCAGGCATTGACAGCCCTTCGGCAGACGCTGGGCGGCGGGGTCCCCCCGGTACTCGTGGTCAGCGCCGTGACCACCGGGCTACGAGATCTCGCCCGGGTCGCCGCCGCCGGTGGCGGCTCCGCCTGGGAGATGGCCCGTAACCTCGGCATGCCCGACTGGAAGGTCGAGCGCTCCCAGCGGGCGGCCCAGGCGTGGAGTGATGCCGGGTTGGCGCGGGCGCTGCGTGCCGCCGGCGCTGCGGATGCGGCTGTCAAGGGCGGCGCTGTTGATCCGGCCTACGGACTGGAACGCCTGGTCGCAGAGATCGTGGCGGCTCGTGGTCGCGCGACGGGAGCCAGCCGGTAATTCCGGGCGTCGAGGCGCCTGGCACCCAGGCGCTGGATCAGGATCAACCGGACCGGTCGGGTAGGTTTCTCGGGGCCGGCGGCGTCATGCTTGGGACCATCATTGCGTTGGCCGATCCGGCGAGTGCGCGAGTGATCATTACGTTGGCGGTGACGCTCATGACGGCAGGCCCAGGCAGGGCGAAGCACCCGGCGCGGGCCTGCGGCCGTGACGACCGTGCTCAGGCGTCGGTCAGGGAGGCGTGCCGCGCGGCCATTGCCGACTTCTTGTTGGCAGCCTGGTTGGCATGGATGACGCCCTTGCTGACAGCCTTGTCGAGCTTGCGTGACGCGATGCGCAGCTCAAGGCCGGCGCGGTCTGAGTCGCCTGCGTCCGCGGCTGCGCGGAAGCGGCGGACAACCGTCTTCAGTTCGGACTTAACGGCCTTGTTGCGCAGCCGTCGCTTCTCGTTCGTGAGGTTGCGCTTGATCTGCGACTTGATGTTGGCCACGCGAAAGAACCCCTGGTCGTCGAATCGGTATGGACGGTGGTCGGGTACCGGTGTCGGTTCACCACCGCCGGGTGGTGCACGTCGACCCCTGGGAGCCGAGCCACCGGGGAAACATCGGTAACCCTATCAAGGTTTCGACGAACCACTCGCGGGTGGGTGCCGGCTCCGCTCGACCGCCCGCGGGTCCCGGCGCTTGCGGCGTGCCGGCCGTGTGGGCTGGCGGCCGTGCAGGGTGGCGCGGTCCGGCTGGGCACGAGCGGTCGCGCCGGCCCCGCGACGCCGCGTCCCTATTGCCGGGCGCTCTAAGCCTGGCACGATGGGGATGACCCACGGTCTGTCCAGTCCCACAGTGGTGCAGTCCCACAGTGGTCCAGTCCCACGATGCGCAGGCCCATCCCGACGAAACGAGAAGACTCCCGCGTGCCCGCAGCTTCCGACCCGCGCCGTGTCAGCCAGGCTTCGGTTGACCAGGCGTCGATCCGCAACTTCTGCATCATCGCCCACATCGATCACGGCAAGTCGACCCTCGCCGACCGGATGCTCGGTGTGACCGGCGTGGTCGAGGCCCGCAACATGCGTGCTCAGTATCTGGATAAAATGGATATCGAGCGCGAGCGCGGGATCACGATCAAGGCGCAGAGTGTCCGGCTGCCGTGGCAGGCCGATGACGGTCGTGACTACATCCTGCATCTGATCGACACTCCTGGTCACGTCGACTTCACCTACGAGGTGAGCCGCTCGCTGGCGGCATGCGAGGGTGCGGTGCTGCTGGTCGACGCGGCCCAGGGCATCGAGGCGCAGACGTTGGCGAACCTTTACCTGGCGCTCGAGAACGACCTTCAGATCATCCCCGTGCTCAACAAGATTGATCTTCCGGCCGCGCAGCCCGAGAAGTACGCGGCCGAGCTTGCACAGATCATCGGCTGTGATCCTGATGACGTCCTGCGGGTATCGGGTAAGACCGGGCAGGGCGTGCCCGAGTTGCTCAATGAGATCGTCCGCCGGATTCCCGCGCCCATGGGCGACCCGGACGCTCCCGCTCGGGCCATGATCTTCGACAGTGTCTACGACAGCTATCGGGGCGTGATCACCTATGTGCGGGTGGTCGACGGACGCCTGACCACCCGGGACCGTTGTCTGATGATGTCGACGCGGGCCAGCCATGAGACCATCGAGGTCGGGGTGATCTCGCCGGACCCGATCCCACGTGACGGACTCTCCGCGGGGGAGGTCGGCTACCTCATCCCGGGTGTCAAGGACGTCCGACAGGCCCGCGTCGGCGACACCGTGACATCGGCGAGTCGGCCGGCCGGGCAGGCGCTGGGTGGCTACCGTGATCCACGCCCGATGGTCTACAGCGGTTTGTATCCACTTGACGGCAGTGAGTATCCGGCATTGCGCGAGGCTCTGGACAAACTGCAGCTCAACGACGCCGCGCTGACCTACGAGCCGGAGACGTCCGCTGCGTTGGGGTTCGGGTTCCGCTGCGGCTTTCTAGGGCTTCTCCATCTGGAGATCGTCCGGGAACGCCTCGAGCGGGAGTTCGGCCTCACGCTCATTTCGACCGCGCCGAACGTGGTCTACCGGGTGGTCATGGAGGATGGCAGCGAGGCTGTGGTCACGAATCCGAGCGACTGGCCGGCGGGAAAGATCAACGAGGTCTATGAGCCGGTCGTGGAGGCGATGGTGCTGCTGCCGTCGGACTTCGTGGGCCAGGTGATGGAGCTGTGTCAGGGGCGCCGCGGCACGTTGCGCGGGATGGACTACCTATCCACAGACCGGGTGGAGCTCAAATACACACTGCCACTCGGTGAGATCATTTTTGACTTCTTCGATGCGCTGAAATCCCGTACCCGTGGGTATGCCAGCCTTGATTACGAACCCGCCGGCGAACAGGAATCCGACCTGGTGAAGGTCGACATCCTCCTCCAAGGCGAGGCCGTCGACGCGTTCTCCGCGATCGTACACAGGGACAAGGCGTACGGCTACGGCGTGGCAATGACCTCCCGGCTCCGGGAGCTCATCCCACGCCAGCAGTTCGAGGTGCCGATCCAAGCGGCGATCGGAAGTCGGATCATCGCCAGGGAGAACATCCGCGCGATTCGCAAGGACGTGCTGGCGAAGTGCTACGGCGGCGACATCACGCGTAAGCGCAAGCTGCTGGAGAAGCAGAAGGAGGGCAAAAAGAAGATGAAGACCATCGGTCGCGTCGAGGTCCCTCAGGAGGCTTTCATCGCGGCCCTGTCGACGGATTCCGCCAACGCCGCCAACACCCCGAAGACCACGAAGTAGGAACGCCTGACCCGCTGCCCGGACCTCATCGGTGCGACGAGGTCCGGGCGAATGCGATACGACGCGGTTGCGGGCCGGGGTGGGGGCGTTAGGTCGGCCGGGCGCTCTTAGCCGATCCGGGGAGAGGATGACGGCAGTCGGATGGGTTCGGTAACAGGTTCCTCGCGGTGGGTAGGACCGTCCGGTCCGGTCGGTGCACCGGATCGATACTCCGTCGCGTGGGGGGGAAGAAGATCCTCGATGTTGTCGAGGACACCGCGCACGGCGTCGTCATTCATGTGAATCAGCTTCCCCGGCTGGGGACCACGAGTTCACGACGCTTCGCCCATATTGCCTGGTATATTCACAATGAGAAGACAACACGCGTCGTGTCCGGGTAGCCGTCCATCCGGTGGCACGCGTCCATCCAGTGGTGCATGTCTCATTCGGGGCTGAATGTTCCAGCTGGGTGACGGCTGCGATTGCTGTAACGAAAGTGGATGCAAGGGGCAGACACAGTGTCGTCGTTCGGGCACACTATGGTCATGTCACGGGTCATGTCACGCATCACGGCGGCCGCTTCCGGCCGCGGGTTGGCCGGCGAAGCCGCCCCGGCCGACGGCAGGCTTCCGGCGTCGGCCACAGAGCTGGTGGGCACTCGCCCGTTCGGGGTCTATGTCCACATCCCGTACTGCACAACCCGCTGCGGCTATTGCGACTTCAACACCTACACGGCGACCGAGCTCGGCCCGGGAGTCGCGATCGGGACGTTCGTCGAGACGCTTGCCGGTGAGTTTCGCGTGGCCCGCGCCGTCCTCGGCGCGGCAGACCTGGCTGTGTCCACGATCTTCCTCGGCGGCGGGACGCCGACCCTACTTCCGGTCGAGGACCTCAAGGCGCTGCTTCGAATGATCGACACGGAGTTCGGCATCGCCCCGGACGCCGAGGTGACGACCGAGGCGAACCCCGAGTCCGTGGACGCGAGCACATTGGAACAGCTGCGCGCCGCCGGCTACACGCGGGTCTCGTTCGGCATGCAGAGTGCCCGGTCGCACGTGCTCGCCGCCCTTGACCGGCGGCACACTCCCGGGCGCGTACCGGATGTGGTCAGTTGGGCACGCAAGGCGGGATTCAACCATGTCAACCTCGACCTCATCTACGGCTCGCCGGGTGAGTCGGACCGGGACTGGCAGGCGAGCCTGGACGCCGCGGTCGAACTCGCTCCCGATCATGTGAGCGCGTATGCGTTGACTGTTGAGGACGGCACCCGGCTGGCCCGCCGGATCAGGCGTGGCGAGCTGCTCCCGCCGGACGATGACATGATGGCCGACCGCTACCACCAGGCCGAGCAGACCCTGACCGCGGCGGGTCTGCGGTGGTATGAGATCAGTAACTGGGCCCGTGACGAAGCTTCCCGCAGCCGGCACAATCTCGGCTACTGGCGTGGTCATGACTGGTGGGGCTTCGGCCCGGGGGCGCACAGTCATGTCGGCGGTGTGCGCTGGTGGAACGTCCGCCATCCGGCCGCCTACAGCGCGCTGCTCGCCGAGCAGGCGAGTCCTGCCGCCGCCCGGGAGGTGCTCGATGACGACGCCAGGCGGATGGAGCGGGTGATGCTCGGGGTTCGCCTGGCCGACGGCCTTGCCGTCGACGAGCTGACCGACGCGGGGCGTGCGCGGGCCACGACGCTTGCTGTGGACGGGTTGATCGAGCCGGCCGGGCTGGAGGCCGGACGCGTGTTGCTCACCCTGCGCGGTAGGCTCCTGGCCGATACCGTGGTCCGTGATCTCCTTCCGGACTGACCGGCTCCGGCGTTGAGTTTCTGCACTCGCTGAGGCGCTCGACCGTCTCGGCTGGAGGCCAAGACAGCTACAATTGGCACTCGAGGCAACGGAGTGCCAGGACGCTTCGGAAGTACGGGTTCTGGTCCTGGTCGCCTCGTGTGGTCGTGGCTGGCCTCGCCAGACGGCCTCAACGTGGCGAAGGGGTGAAACGACGTGCTGGAGGAACGGCGGTTGGACGTTCTGCGCGCCATCGTTGAGGACTTTGTGCTGAGCAACGAGCCCGTGGGGTCCAAAGCGCTGGCGGAGCGCCACCAGCTGGGGGTATCTCCTGCTACTGTACGTAATGATATGTCTGCGCTTGAGGAGGAAGGCTACATTACCCAGCCGCACACGAGCGCGGGGCGGATCCCCACGGACAAGGGATACCGCCTGTTCGTCGACCGGCTGTCGGGGGTCAAGCCCCTGTCGCGGGCGGAGCGGCGGGCGATCCAGAGCTTCCTTGAGGGAGCGATCGATCTCGATGACGTGGTCCGGCGGTCGGTTCGGCTCCTGGCCCAGCTGACCCGCCAGGTCGCCGTCGTGCAGTACCCGTCGTTGTCGTGCAGCAGCGTCCGGCACATCGAGATCGTGACGATCACGCCGGTGCGGCTACTTTTCGTATTGATTACCGACACCGGTAGGGTTGAGCAGCGGGTGGTCGAAGTGCCTGCCCCGGTTGACGATCTGATCGTCGGCGAACTGCGGGGTGTCCTCAACGCCGCGTTGAACGGGCGCAGGCTGGTGGACGCGCCCGAGGCGGTCGCGGACCTCTCGGACACCGCCCGCCCTGACTTGCGTCCACATCTGGCTACGCTGATCGCGGTGGTGATGGAGGCGCTGGTTGACAAGCCCGAGGAGCGGGTGGCGCTGGCGGGTACAGCCAACCTGACGTTGTCGGCTCTCGACTTCGCCGATACGCTGCGTCCCCTTCTGGAAGCGCTGGAGGAGCAGGTTGTTCTGTTGAAACTGATCGGCGAGGTACGCGACCTCGACACCGTTACGGTACGTATTGGTCAGGAAAACAGCATGGATGCGCTACGTTCCACCTCGGTGGTGGCAACGGGGTACGGTCGCGGAGCGTCCGCTCTGGGTGGTCTGGGAGTGGTCGGTCCGAGGCGAATGGACTATCCGGGGGCTATGGCTGCGGTACGAGCCGTCGCCAAGTACGTGGGTGATCTCTTGGGTGCCGACTGATGGCCACTGACTACTATGAAGTGCTGGGCGTACGCCGAGACGCTTCAACCGACGAACTTAAGCGGGCATATCGCAGGCTCGCTCGGGAACTGCATCCCGACGTGAACCCCGACCCGGAGGCGCAGCAGCGCTTCAAGGCCGTGACCACCGCGTACGAGGTGCTGTCGGACCCGGAGAAGCGCCAGGTCGTCGACCTCGGTGGTGATCCGCTGGCTCCCGGTGGGGGAGGTGGCGCCGGGGCATCCTTCGGGGCGGGTTTCGGCGGCCTCGGCGACATCATGGATGCCTTCTTCGGTGGCGGGGCGAATCGTGGGCCGCGTTCACGGGTCCGTCGCGGCAACGACGCGTTGCTCCGCCTTGAGCTCGACCTCGCCGAGACCGCGTTCGGGGCGACCCGGGATATCACGGTTGATACCGCGGCGGTGTGCGCCACCTGCTCCGGAGAGGGATCGGCGCCGGGTAGTCATCCGGTGACCTGCCCGGTGTGTCACGGGCGTGGAGAGATCCAACAGGTGACCCGGTCATTCCTGGGCCAGATGGTCACATCCAGACCGTGTACCCGGTGCGGAGCGACCGGGAGCATCATCGAGCACCCGTGCCGGGAATGCGGTGGCGACGGCCGGGTACGCAAGCGGCGCAACCTGACCGTCAAGATCCCTTCTGGGGTTGAGGACGGGATGCGCATCCGGTTGTCCGGCGAAGGTGAGGTCGGTCCGGGCGGCGGGCCCAACGGTGACCTCTACGTCGAGGTGCAGGAGCGTCCTCATCCGATCTTTACCCGGGAAGGCGACGATCTGCACTGCGAGCTGCGGGTTCCCATGACGGCCGCCGCACTCGGTACCACATGCGGGTTGGACACGCTGGACGGCAGCGAGACCCTCACGGTCAAGCCCGGCACGCAGCCTGGGCATGTCATTACCATGAGCGGTCGGGGGATACCGCATCTGCGTTCGGTTGGACGCGGTCACCTGCACATCCATGTGGTGGTGGAGACGCCGACCAAGCTTGATCCTGATCAGGAAAGGCTGCTGCGAGAGCTGGCGAAGTTGCGGGACGAGGAGCAGCCGGCGGTGGTGACCAGTGGCAACGGGACCGCCGACGGGCAGGGCTTCTTCTCCAGGCTCCGCGGGGCCCGCGGCACGCGGTAGGCGGGCCGGATGCGAGCTGCGGTGGGACGGACCGGGACCGGAGGAACGGACAGCTGACCGCGCCTCTTTTCCACCAGGGCCTGGTGCCCGACGACCGGGAGCTGACACTTTCCGGTCCGGAGGGTCACCATGCTGCAACGGTCCGTCGACTTCGTCCCGGCGAACGCCTAGATGTCACTGATGGCCTTGGGGTGGTCGCCGAATGTACCGTTCTGCGCTGTCGGCGCGATCAGGTCGACTGCACGGTCGAACGCAGGGTCGTGTACCCGGAGCCTGCTCCCCGGTTGGTCGTGGTCCAGGCTCTGGCCAAGGGTGACCGCGGTGAGCTCGCCGTCGAGCTCATGACCGAGGTGGGGGTCGACGAGATCGTCCCCTGGGCGGCCGCCCGCTCGATCGTCCGTTGGGAGGGAGATCGTGGCATGCGGGCGCATGCGCGCTGGTCAGCCACAGCGCGTGAAGCCGCGAAGCAGTCGCGGCGGGTGTTCTGGCCCCGGCTGGCGGGCCTCGCCGACACCGCTGCAGTCTGTACTCGGATCGTGACTGCGGACATTGCGGTGATTCTGCATGAGGAGGCGACCGAACCGCTGGTCGTGGGGCTGCGCGAGGCGGGGGCGGCGGGATCGTCGGAGATTCTTGTGGTGGTGGGTCCAGAAGGCGGGATCACCGACAGTGAGCTTGAGGTCTTTGGTGAAGCCGGAGCGGTGCCTGCCCGGCTTGGCCGCACGGTGTTACGGACGTCGACCGCAGGGGTCGTCGCGGCTGCGATCGTGTTGTCCCATACCACCCGCTGGGATCGGTAGGCCGGAGGTGGCGCGATGCTGCTGCGCGATGCTGGTGGTTGTCGCGCGACCGGCGGTCTCGCGGATCGTTAGACTAGGGGCCGTACTGACTCATGCCGTTTGAGAGGTCTCGTAGCCGCAGCCGGCTGCAACCCATGACCGATTCCGTCTCCCCGTCCGACCAACGGACCGTCACCCGCATCGTCGTCCCGGGCGCGCACAGCATGGTAAGCCTGCTGGGCCACCAGGACGAGCTGCTGCGTGTCATCGAGCAGGCATTACCGTCCGACATCCATGTCCGAGGCAACGAGATCACCATTACCGGTCATCCGGACGAGAACGCACTGGCTGCCAAACTCTTCGCCGAACTGATCGCCTTGTTGGAGTCCGGCACGGAACTGACGCCGTCCCACGTCAGTCACTCGTTGTCGATGTTGCGCAGTGGCGGCGACGAGCGGCCAGCCGAGGTCCTCACCCTCAACATCCTCTCTGGCCGTGGCCGGACGATCCGCCCCAAGACGTTGAATCAGAAACGGTATGTGGACGCGATCGACGTCCACACGATCGTGTTCGGCATCGGCCCGGCCGGCACCGGCAAGACCTATCTGGCCATGGCCAAGGCCGTGCAGGCACTTCAGTCCAAGCAGGTGAACCGGATCATCCTGACCCGGCCTGCGGTCGAGGCGGGAGAGCGGCTCGGTTTCCTGCCCGGCACGCTCTACGACAAGATCGACCCGTATCTGCGACCGCTCTACGACGCCTTGCACGACATGGTCGATCCGGACTCGATCCCACGACTGATCCAGAGCGGAACCATCGAGGTCGCGCCGCTCGCGTACATGCGCGGCCGGACCCTGAACGACGCTTTCATCATCCTGGACGAGGCGCAGAACACCTCCGGTGAGCAGATGAAGATGTTCCTCACCCGGCTCGGTTTCGGCGCCAAGATCGTTGTTACCGGGGATGTGACCCAGGTGGATCTGCCCAGCGGAACCCGCAGTGGCCTGCGTGTGGTCCGGGAGATCCTCGACGGCGTCGGCGACGTCCACTTCGCGACGCTCACCAGCGCGGACGTGGTACGTCACCGGTTGGTCAGCGACATCGTCGACGCCTATGCCCGCTGGGACGCGGCAAGTGCGTCCAGCCCGCGACCCGCGCAGGCCGGGCGCCGGGACCGACGATGACCCGTCGTCGATAGGGCGCAACCAGATGAAGCGCAACCAGATGAAGCGCAACCGAGGACGTGCCGTGCGCAGTGGCGCCGCACGAGGAGGGATGGCTGATGGCCGTATTCGTGGCTAACGAGTCAGGCGTTGACATCGACGAGGTCGCACTTGCCGCCCTTGCCCGGTTCGTGTTGGACACCATGAAGGTCCATCCACAGGCGGAATTGTCGATCATGTTGGTGGAGCTGTCCGCCATGGAGGAACTTCACGTCCGCTACATGGGCGAGGAAGGTCCGACTGACGTGCTGGCCTTCCCTCAGGACGACGCCTTCGACCCGTCCGCGCCCGATGCGGGTGAGGACGACCCGGCTCTGCTGCTCGGCGACGTCGTCCTGTGTCCGGAGGTCGCCCGCAAGCAGGCGGCAAAGGCGGGTCACTCGACGGAACACGAGATGCATCTGCTGTGTACGCACGGCATTCTGCACCTGCTCGGCTACGACCACGCCGAGGCGGAGGAAGAGCGCGAGATGTGGGCGGTGCAGTCCCGCCTGCTGGCATCGTGGGACGTCGCCCGGACCGCTGGTACGCACTGAGCGTGGTGATTGCGCGGCGTAGCAACTTTCGGGCGTGGCATACGGCGTGGCAGACACTGAGCGTGGTGCGGGGGAGCTGACGGGACGAGCCCATGGGCTATGGTGATGTTCCACTTCTGCTGATCGCGGTGGTTGCCGCGCTGTTCGCAGCCGGTATCGGATGTGTCGACGCGGCACTGACCCGCGTTTCCCGGGTGTCGGTCGAGGAGTTCCTGCGGGCCGGCCGGCCAAGGGCCACCCGCCTGGCCACGATCGTCGCAGACCCCGGTCGCTACCTGGCGCTGCTGCTGTTGTTGCGGATTGTCGGGGAGATGATCGCAACAGCCTGCGTGACTGTGATCGCCGTGCACACCTATGGCGCCGGATTCGCCTCGGTCGCGCTGGGGGCACTGGCCGGCACCCTGTTCGCCTACGTCCTGGTCGGCGTGATGTTCCGAACGTTGGGCCGGCAGCACGCAGCGGTGGTGGCGCTCGCGACCGCGGGGCTCACCACCTGGCTCGGTGCGATGTTCGGTCCGCTGCCCCGATTGCTGATCGCGTTCGGTAACGCGGTCACTCCCGGGCGGGGCTACCGGGACGGTCCGTTCGCCACCGAAGCGGAACTGCGCGACCTCGTTGATCTCGCGCAGGAGCGCGACGTCATCGAACGTGGCGAGCGCGACATGATCGCTTCGGTGTTCGAGTTCGGGGACACCCTGGTGCGCGAGGTCATGGTCCCCCGTCCTGACATGGTCCACATCGGGTCGGTGAAAACCGTGAGACAGGCCATCTCGCTGGCCTTGCGCAGTGGTTTCTCGCGCATTCCGGTCACCGGGGAGACGGTGGACGACGTCGTCGGGATCGCCTTCCTCAAGGACATGGTGGGCCGCGAGCGCGAGGGCTGGGATGCCCGTCCGGTATCGGACGTGATGCGTCCGCCTGCGCTGGTGCCCGAGAGCAAGCACGCTGACGCCCTGCTACGGGAGATGCAGGCGTCCCGGACCCACATGGCGATCGTCATCGACGAGTACGGTGGAACCGCTGGGCTGGTGACCATCGAGGACATTCTCGAAGAGATCGTCGGAGAGATCACCGACGAGTACGACACCGAGACCGCGCCGGTCGAGTGGATCGATGACAACGCGGCACGGGTGACCGCTCGGCTGGCGGTGGACGATCTGCGTGAGCTGTTCGCAACGGATGAGCTGCCGGGATCCGACGATGTCGAGACGGTCGGCGGGCTGCTGGCGAGCGCGCTGGGACACGTGCCGATCCCGGGAGCGACCGCAACCGTCGGCGTGCTGACGCTCACCGCCGAGAGCGCGGCCGGCCGGCGC
>NZ_CAUVXG010000002.1:72845-162654 GCF_963555885.1 Protofrankia sp. Cr2 | reverse complement strand
ACATACGCGGCGGCGACCGTGGAGAATGCCGACGCTCGGCTGACCGTGTCGGCGCTTGCGGCGGCGGTGGTCGCGGCGGCGTCCAGCGGAGCGCGCCGCTTCGAGGCTGCGGCGATCGTGTCCGAGCGGGTGGCGTTTCCGGAGCTTCCCGACGCCGGCGGACTCCCAGCCGCTTCCGCCGTTCCTTCCCTACCTTCCGTACCAGCTGTCGAGGACCTGCTCGTGCTGGGCGAGTTCGGCGCCGGCGTTCCGGTGTTCCTCGCCGGCCCGGACGGCGTGGCCCGCGGCCGGGTGACAACCTAGTGGTTGCCGCCATGGAGACCGAACCGCGGTTCCGGTCGGGGTTTGCGTGCTTTGTCGGACGTCCCAACGCGGGTAAGTCCACGCTGACCAACGCGCTCGTCGGCGCGAAGGTCGCGATCACCTCCGGGCGGCCGCAGACGACCCGGCACGCCATCCGGGGCATCGTGCACCGCGACGACGCCCAGCTGGTACTGGTCGACACCCCCGGGCTGCACCGTCCCCGCACGCTGCTCGGACAGCGCCTCAACGACGTGGTGCGCTCCACCCTGTCCGAGGTGGACGTGGTCGGCTTCTGCGTTCCGGCGAACGAGCCGGTGGGCCGCGGCGATCGGTTCATCGCCGATGAGCTCGCCCGCCTGCCCAAGCGGACGCCGGTGATCGCGATCGTCACCAAGACCGATCTGGTGTCCGACCGGGACGCACTGGGCGCACAGCTGCTCGCGGTCTCCTCGCTCGCGGATTTCGCCGCGGTGATACCGGTCAGCGCCGTCTCGTCGTTCCAGGTAGGTGTGCTCGCCGATCTGCTGGTGGCACGGTTGCCGGCTGGTCCGCCGCTGTATCCGGACGGCGATCTGACCGACGAACCCGAGCAGGTGATGGTCGCCGAACTGGTGCGTGAGGCCGCGTTGGAGGGCGTACGGGATGAGCTGCCGCACTCCCTGGCCGTCGTCGTGGAGGAGATGATCCCGCGCGAGGACCGACCCGCCGACCGCCCGCTGCTCGACGTCCACGTGAACGTCTACGTCGAACGCCAGAGCCAGAAGGCGATCGTCATCGGTGCCAAAGGCGCGCGGCTCAAGGACGTCGGGACGCGGGCGCGCACCCAGATCGAAGCGCTGCTGGGAACACCGGTCTTCCTGGACCTGCACGTCAAGGTTGCCAAAGACTGGCAGCGCGATCCCCGCCAGCTTCGCAAACTCGGTTTCTGAGTGCCGGCGCCGGTGCCGGCCCCATCCCCAACGATGTGATTTTAAGAGCGCCCGGCAATAGGGGACGCGGCGTCGCGGGGCTGGGGCACGCACCTCGCCGCGTTGTCGTCGGTCGACACCTAACACCTCCGGTGCCTCCCTCCTCCCTCCTCGCACCTCGCGATGCACGCACCCCAGCCCCGCTCCTTGATCCACGTCCCGATTGCCGGGCGCTCTTGCGCTCTGATCACAGAATCTTGATAATCTGAACTAGTTCAGATATTCTTCGTGTCGTGGCGACCAGAACCTTCCCCTACAGTGCGTTTCTGCGTGGTCCCAGTGAGGTGCTCCCATCGCTGGAGCGCGGTGATGTGATCCTGGAACGTCGGGACGACGAAAACCTGGTGCTCACCCGGTCCGACCGGTTTGCGGCTGGTCAGGTTGGCATGACTGTGGCAGCTCATCTTCTCCGGACACTCGCACGGAGAGACCTCAGCCTCGTGGAGGAGCTGGTCGCCGAGGAGCTTGCCTGGCTCCATTGGCTTCCGGCAACCGAGCGCCGTCAGTGTGTGGATGACCTCCTGGGGCACCTCGCTGCGGGCGCGGAGACGGGCACTCTTCTGCCGTTCGCCCAGGCGCTCGCGCAGTGGCGGTCCACAGCGGAGGTCTGGAGCGATCACGATCTTGCTCGGAGGCTGCGGGGCCCGTTCCCGGGTGACGGTGCCGGCATCGAACGTCCCGACGTTTCGTCTGCATGACAAAGCGCGGGGACGAGATCGCTAGGCCACGGCCGTGGACGGTTCGTGCAGTCGACCGTCAGGCTGGTGCCGGGTGGGATGTGCTGATCCGCCAGGCCCCCGAGGCGGCCGACCGGGCATGGGTCGCGCTGACCAGCGAGCCACGACGGGTCGATGATCGCCAACATCGGTTGAAGGGATCACTTGGCGACATCTCCGTGAACGGGAAGGCCGTCGAGCAATGGCACAACGATGTGATTCTGGTGCTGCTGGAGTAGCAGCAGAATCACATCCTTCGCTTGGCCCTGGGACCGCGGGTTCTGGGGCCGCCGGTTCTGCGGCCGTGAGCGTCGGGTACGTCGGCGTCCGGGATGTGGGTGGGTGCGCCGAACAGCCAGACGAGGGTGACGGCCGCCAGCGTCTCCGCGGTGAGCAGGGCGACGAGGACGACGAGCTGGAACCGTGCCGCTTGGGTGGGGCTCGCGCCGCCGAGCAGGGCGCCGACGAAGGCGCCTGGCAGCGTGACCAGCCCGACTGTGCGGGTCTGGTCGACGGCGGGCAGCAGGGCTTCCTGGATGGCGGTGCGGGCGAGGTCCGCGACCGCCTGGCGTGGGGTGGCGCCGAGTGCGAGCCATGCCTCGACCTCGTCGCGGCGGCGCACCATCGCCTCGAACAACCGCCGGCCCGCCAGGGTGCAGGCGGTCATGGTTCCGCCGATCACGATGCCGCCGGCCGCGACCAGATAGCGCGCGGACCGGTCGAGCAGCGGGACGCCGAAGATGATCCCGAGCGTGACGGCTGCGCCGGCCGTGCTGGCGGCAAGCACGGACCGTCGGGCGTCGGGGAAGCCGGTGAGGCGGCCCGCCGCGGTCAGGGTCGCTACGGTGAGCATCACGACGAGGACTGCGACCGTTGTCGCGGGTGCGGCGAGCACCCCGCGCAACGCCAGGCCGACGAGGGTGAGCTGGGCGCCGGCCCGAACCGCGGCGACGATCACCGCCCGGCGTAACCGTACGCCGGCGACGGTGAGGCAGCCGACGGCTACAGCAAGCAGAGCACCCAGGCCCACGACCATCGCAAGGACATTGCCCACCGGCTCACTGTGCGGCCTGGCTGGCTGCCCGCACACACGCGGGGAGGTAGACAGGCCGGCAGACAGATGGCGGATAGTGACGGTCATGGCTGGCGTGCGGCGGGTGGTCCCGCTGACCCTGGGTTGGGTCGAGGTGCCGTATTCGATGTCGGTGCACGGCGCTGCGGACGACATTCGGCTACGTCAGCCCGTCCCGGCGTTGCTGCTGGAGGTGGATGGGGGCTGGCTGCTGATCGACACCGGGCTCAACCCGGCATTCGTACGGGACGCGGCCCTGTGCCGCCGCTTCCACCGCGACACCGGCGTGGAGGTGTGGCTCCCGACCGGCGCCGGCGACCCGCTGGAGGGCGCGCTGGAACGGGTCGGGCTCACCCTCGACCAGATCGACGTGGTTGCGGTCTCCCACCTGCACAGCGACCACGCCGGCGGGCTGCGCCACTTCGCCCGCCGCGGTACACCCGTCCACATTCAGCGCCGCGAGCTTGACCACGGGCTCGGTATCCACCCGGCACAGCTGGAGGCCGACGGCATCATCCGGGTCGACTTCGATCACCCGGCGATCACCTGGCAGGTGGCCGACGGCGACACCGAGATCGCCCCGGGGGTGACCGCGGTCCGCACTTTCGGGCACACCCCCGGCCACCAGAGTTTTGTCGTCGAGATGGATCCCACGGTGGGCGGTGGCGGGTATGTTTTCGCGTTCGACGCCGCGGACCTGCAGGAGAACATCGATTTCGAGCGGGCCGTCGGTGGGTCGATCGGCGTTTCGCCGGAGGCGACGATCGAGCCGATCCGGCGGCTGAAGGCGATCGCGTCCGCCCGTGGCCTGCGGCTGCTCCCCGGCCACGATCCGATCGCGTGGCCGGCGCTCACCGCCGAGCTGGCGGATCCGCGGTCGGGTCCGCGGTCGGATCAGCGACTGCCGCAAGCAGGGCCTCCCGGTTCGCCAGGATGAAGTCCTTGAGCGCGTCCGGCTGCAGCGCGAAGCGGGTCAGGTCCTCGCCGTGCAGGTCGATTCGTTCGACGTCGTAGCGTCCCTTTGTCGGGTTGGTGAACTCGTCGCCCGTCCTGGCGGCAAGATCCATTGAGGTGAGCCGGCAGACGAAGAAGTGCTGGACGGTGATGCCCGGCCCGCAGCCGCCTCCTCCTCCTGCGCCGCCACTACCTCCCCGGTGTTTTGCCGTGCTCGTTTTTGTCGTGCTCGTGAGGAACACCTGCTGGACCCGGTCGACGGCGGCGCCCAGCTCCTCGGCGAGCTCCCGGTGCAGGGCCGCCTCCACCGAGGCGTCCTGCTGATCGACTCCGCCGCCCACGGTGGCCCAGTAGGGTTGCTGGCCCGGCAGGGTCCGGCGGAAAACGACCAGTCGTCCGCGGGAATCGATCAGAATCGCTCTGGCTGCCCGTCGCACCACTCGCACCAGACCATCATTGTCCGGCGCCGGGTTCGGCGTCTGCCGGGAGTCCACGGCGCCATGGACGTCGTCGTCGAGGTCCATGGCGCCGTCGTCGTCGCCGTTCCTACGGTTCCAGGTTGATCCGGGCCGCGCCCGCTGCGAGGAGATACCTGCCGCCGAGGTTCGTCCAGCCCCCGTCCAGCGGGGCGGATGCGGCCAGGTGTCGAATGTAGAGAGCGCGGTTGGTGCCGGCGACGAACACGTCCACGGTCCCGTCCCCGGTCGCAGCGAAGGCGGGCAATCCGACGATCATCCCACCGGCGTCGACGAACCGGATGAACGGCGCGGCGGCGTAGACGAGCGCTCCCGACGCCAGCCGGCAGCCGACGAACGCCGGCCCGAATACGGTTCGGGAACCGGAACCGTTCGGGCCAGGCCACGCATCCTGGCCACTGGAGGGACCGTAGCCACCGTAGGAACTGTAGGCGTCAGGATTGTTACCGCCGGCACCCGGCCCGCCGTCGCAGCGGACGCCGAGCACCGTCCAGGCCGAGGCGGCCGTCCGCCGGTAGAGGTTGGCTGCGGGCGCGGCGTTGCTGGTGGCGCGGGTGATGAACCAGGTGACGGCGCCGTCCACAACGGCCACCGCGGGAGCGGCGTCGGTCTGTCCACCGTAGTCTGCCCACCAGGTGACCCGAGCTGGCCGGCCGGAGGCGTCGATGGGCACGGCGCTGACGTACAGCGCGTCGTCGCTGCCGCGACAGCCGATGTGCAGGGTTGATCCGACGACGATCGCGGCCTGCCCGTAGCACTGTGTTCCGGGTAGGCCGAACGGCGACCATGCGCGGTCGGTCTCGTCCCGCATCCAGAGGTTCCCGTCGGTGCCACCCACGATGTAGGTGACCCGGCCGGCAGCCTGGATCACCGTCGGGACGGATGTGGCCCGGCCGCCCAGCGACACGGGGGCGACCTGGCCGGATCGCGTTGCCCACACGGCGTGGTCCGTGCCGACGCCGACGGCGATCGTGTACCCGTCCTGGCCCGGCGGTCGGCCGGTAGGCGTCGTCGTCAGGGTCGTCGTCACGGTCGTGGTGACGGTCGCGGCGAGCGTGGTGGCGACGAGCCTGTTCCACAGCGGCGCGCCGCGCCCGGTCACGAGGTCGTAGCCGACCGTAGCGCGGTGGGCGCCGTTGCTACCAATAGTGATGTCCCGAAACGCTGAGGTGGGCGCGTCGTACAGCTGGTCATGGATGTCGCCGTACCCGCCCGAACGCTGCCCGGTCGATGCCCACACGGCCGCGAGCATCCCGGCGGCGGCGGGTGAGGCGAGGCTGGTGCCACCGAAGCGCATCCAGCCGGGCACGGTCGTGCCGCCGTGGCTTTCCCAGTAACGGCGGTTGTACATGGCGAAGCCGGTGGTCGGGTCGGCGTCCATGGCGAGGTCGGGCAGCGCGCGCGACGTACAGGCCGTGACCGGTTGCCAGTCCGGCTGGGCGAACAGCGCCGAGCAGCCCCCACCGGAGCCGGCCCAGGCGGTCTCCGACATGGTCGCGCCGGTCGGGTCGAGCATGGTCGTGCCACCTACCGCGATCACTGATGGTGAGGACGCCGGGTAGCTCGCGGTGGCGGTACCGTTGCCGCAGTCGTCGGATCCGCTGTCCCCGGAGGCCGCGAAGGTGGTGACGCCCGCGGCGGCGATCGCCGCCAGCAACGTCTCGGCGGTGCGGACGAAGGCTGCGTCGTTGTACGGCTCACACAGCCCCCAGGACGCGTTGAACGCAACGAGGTTCGCGCCCGGGTCGGCGGCGTCGACGCGGACCCGGTCGAGGATGTCGAGAAAGCCCTGGTCGGTGTTGGGCGCGAAATAGACACGTTGGCGCGCGCTGGGCGCGACTGCCAGCTGTACCTCCTGGTCGAGGGCGACCTCGCTGTCCCCGTCGCCGTCCCGGGCGGCGTCGTAGGCGGGTTCGCGACCGACGCTCACGGCCGTGTAACGCCCACCCGCGACCGGGTCCGGTATGCCTGCTGCCGCCGCGTAGGCGCGCAGGTCGGCCGGGTCCCAGCCGGACAGCTGCAGGCTGGCGACGGTCGGGTCGGGTCCGCCGTCGTCGCGGTGGCCGTCCGGCGCACCGTAGGCGGCACGCAGGTCGGCGCCGGTGTAGCCACTGTCGGCGGGCACGGTGGCGGCGGTGCGCGCAGTCGCCGGCCCGGTTCGCGCCACGCGCGTACCGAGGTGGCGGAATGCGGGTCGGGTCTCATCACCACCTACGGCGACCGAGACCAGGCCGTGCAGGGACGCGGGGAGGGCAGGCAGAGTCTGTGCATAGCGCAGGGCAGGACGGGAGTCGCGGGCGCTGCCGAACAGCGTCCGCAGGCGCTCTGCCTCACCGGTAGCGGTGACGCTCCATGCCGTGGTCCGGGTGACGGTCAGGCCGAGCGTGTCGAGCTCGTTCGCGACCGTGTCGTGGGTCGCGCGTGAGGGCAGGAACGCCCGCAGGCGGGCCGCCCTGTCCTGTGGAGATCCGCTCACCGCCCCGGCGACCGACCGCGCGAGGCGATCCAGACCGCCAGGGTCGGGTGCGGCGAGGTAGACGGTGACGGTCTGGGTGTTTGTGGTCTGACTGGTTGTGACTTGGGTGGCCGGGGTCTGCATAGCCGGGGTCTGGGTGGCCGCGGCCGCGGCGGCATTGGTCTGGATCACGATCACGGCGAGGGTCAGCTGAAAAACGGTCAAATAGTTACAAAAATATACCAATCGTTTCCGTACCGCCAGCACTCCTACTCCCTGTTATCTAGTAGATGCTTACGGTGACTATTGCAGGGTGTGACGGTCCTGGGTCGGCGGGGTCTGCATCGCAGCGCGGTTCCGGCATCCCGACGGGCACCATCAGCCCGCAGCCAGCCCGCAGCTGGTTCGACGACAGCGCCGACGGCCCGGCGGACAGCTTGGACCCGTCCGCCGGCAGCGGCATGTCACAATCGGTCCGGGGCGACCGTGTCCTGACCACTTACCGGGATGCGTGCAACCATGGGTGGGTGCCGGTCTACCGCGATGAAGGTGTCGTCCTGCGAACGACGCCGCTCGCCGAGGCCGACCGCATCATCACCGTGTTGACCCGGCGGACGGGACGGGTGCGCGCGGTGGCCAAAGGGGTGCGCCGCACGTCGTCCCGGTTCGGCGCCCGGCTGGAGCCGGGTACCCACGTCGACCTCCAGCTCCATGAGGGGCGCTCGCTCGACACGGTCACGCAGGCCGACATCCTCAGCCCCTATGGCGCGGTGATCGCTGCCGACTATGCGCGGCACACCGCCTCGGCCGTCATGCTGGAAACCGCCGAACGGCTGACCAGCGAGGAACGCCAGCCGGCTATCCGGCTGTTCCTGCTTCTGATCGGCGGTCTGCGTACCCTCGCCCAGGGCGAACGTGCGCCGGGCCTCGTCCTGGACGCCTTCCTGCTGCGTGCGTTGGCGGTCTCGGGCTACGGGATGGCGCTGCGCGAGTGCGCCCGCTGCGGCCAGCAAGGGCCCTACCAGGCGTTTTCCATCGCGGCGGGCGGCGTAGTGTGCCCGCAGTGCCGACCGCACGGTGCGGCTTCGATGTCGCCGGCCGCCGTGACGCTGCTGTCCGACCTGCTTACCGGCGACTGGGCCGCCGCCGATGTGAGCGAGGTCCGCACCCGGCGCGAGGCTGGCGGATGTGTCGCCGCTTACCTGCAGTGGCATCTCGAGTACGGCTTACGTGCACTGCCTCATCTGGAGCGGGCGTGAACCGGGCCGGGCGCGTCGGGGGTGGCGCGTGCGGCGAAGATACGTCGATGATGTTTGTGGGCGCGGGAGGAGCGATGATCGAGCTACGTGTGGCTTGCGGTAGAAGGGAGGTATCCGGTGAATCGACGTAACGGGAGAGTCGGACGGTTCCGTGAACCGCACCCGCATCCTTCCGGCGCATGTCCGCCGGAGATTCCTTCCGCGCTGATTCCGCGGCATGTGGCCATCGTCATGGATGGCAATGGCCGCTGGGCGAAAATGCGTGGCCTGCCACGCACGAAGGGCCACGAGGCTGGTGAGGAGGCCCTCTTCGACTGTGTGGAGGGCGCGATCGAGCTGGGCATCCGGTGGCTGTCGGTGTATGCATTCTCCACGGAGAACTGGAAGCGCTCGCCGGACGAGGTCGCGTTCCTGATGCGTTTCACCGACGGGGTGTTCGGCAGGCGCATCGACGACATGGACTCCCTGGGGGTCCGGGTCCGGTGGGCCGGCCGGCGTCCGCGCCTGTGGGGCAACGTCATCCGACGGTTGGAGGCAGCCGAGGAACGCACCTGCGGTAACGACCGTCTTACTCTGGCGATGTGCGTGAACTACGGGGGACGCGCCGAACTCGCCGATGCGGCCGCCGCCATTGCCCGAGACGTCCGTGACGGCCGCCTGCGAGCTGACCGCATCGACGAGAACACCGTCGCCCGCTATCTCGATGAGCCGGAGATGCCCGACGTCGACCTGCTGATCCGTACGTCGGGGGAACAACGGCTGAGCAACTTCCTGCTCTGGCAGGCCGCCTACGCCGAGTTCCTGTTCGTCGAGCGGCTGTGGCCCGATTTCGACCGGCGCGACCTGTGGGCGGCCTGTGAGGATTTCGCCAAGCGGGACCGTCGATATGGCGGGGTCGTGGCCCGTCCGTCGGGGGCCCGATCGGCCACGCCGTGACGGGCCGACCGGGTGACGGTCTGGTGGCGGTCTGGTAAGGCCGGGAGCTGACGGACGCGACCTGATAGAACCGTGCAGTGCTTGTCGTCATGCGGCTGCGGGTTCCGGTCGGGGATGCCGATGCCTTCCGCGAGCGTGCGGACCGGGCCCTGGTCGCACTGGCTGGGCAGCGCGGCTACGGGTCGGCTCGACTGGGACGTGCCGTGGACGAACCCGAACTGTGGGTGATCACATCCGAGTGGGACGGGGTGGGTGCGTGGCGCCGGGCCCTGTCCGCGTTCGACGTCCGGGTGGAGCTGACGCCGCTGATGGCCTACGCCGTCGATGAGCCGGGTGCGTTCGAGGTGTTGCTCGCCCACGACGGCGTCACGGGCGTCGTTCGCCGCGGCTCAGACGTTGCCTGACCTGCCTGACCTGCCTGACCTGCCTGCGCCGGCCGCGCCCGCGGCCCGTACGCTGGGCACTTGTCTGCGGACACCTGTCTGCTTGCTCGGTCCTGGTCCGGCTGATCATCAGCGGGAGCAGGTGTGCGCAGGATACGACCGCCCGACGTCGCCGATGATGGCGGGTGATGGAAGGGAGCGCCTGCGTGGCCAGTTCGTCCGACCGCATGGACACCATCGTCAGTCTGTGCAAGCGCCGGGGGTTGGTCTTCCCCTCAAGTGAGATCTACGGTGGCCTGCGGGCATCGTGGGACTATGGTCCGCTCGGGGTGGAGCTGAAGAACAATGTCAAGCGCGCCTGGTGGAAGGCCATGGTTCAGGGCCGCGACGATGTGGTCGGCCTCGACTCGTGTGTGATCCTCGCGCGTGAGGTCTGGGAAACCAGCGGGCACGTGCAGGTCTTCGTCGACCCGCTGACCGAGTGCCTCACCTGCCACAAGCGGTTTCGTGCCGACCATCTCGAGGAGGCATTCGAGGCCAGGCACGGCCGACCGCCGACCGCGCTCACCGAGGTCAACTGCCCCAGCTGTGGCGCCCGTGGCACGTTCACCGAGTCTCGGATGTTCAACGGACTGCTCAAGACCTACCTGGGGCCGGTCGAGGACGAGTCGGGTCTGGCCTACCTGCGGCCGGAAACCGCCCAGGGCATTTTCATCAACTATGCGAACGTACAGGCGACCGCCCGGCGCAAGCCGCCGTTCGGTATCGGTCAGATCGGCAAGTCGTTCCGCAACGAGATCACCCCGGGAAACTTCATCTTTCGGACCCGCGAGTTCGAACAGATGGAGATGGAGTTCTTCGTCCCGCCGGGTGAGGACGAGACCTGGCACGACTACTGGCTCGGTGAGCGGACGAAATGGTATCGCGACCTGGGCGTCCGCGACGAGAACCTACGCCATTTCGAGCACCCGAAGGAGAAGCTCTCCCACTACTCGAAGCGGACCGTCGACATCGAGTACCGATTCGACTTCGCCGGCCTGGAGTGGGGCGAACTGGAGGGTATCGCGAACCGAACGGACTATGACCTGTCCGTACACGCGAAGGCGTCCGGCGCGGACCTGACCTACTTCGAGCAGGCCACCGGCACCCGGTACACGCCGTACGTGATCGAACCAGCCGCCGGGGTGGATCGCGCCACCCTGGTATTCCTGCTGGACGCCTATGCCGAGGACACCGCACCCAACACCAAGGGTGGGGTGGACCGTCGGGTCGTGCTCCGCCTCGACCGTCGGCTCGCTCCGGTCAAGGCAGCGGTGCTGCCGCTGTCGCGCAACGCCGACCTGTCCCCGGTCGCCCGCGACCTCGCCGCGGAGCTGCGTAAGCACTGGAACGTCGACTTCGACGATGCCGGCGCGATCGGGCGTCGGTACCGCCGGCAGGATGAAATCGGCACGCCGTTCTGCCTCACCGTCGACTTCGACTCACTGGCGGACCGTGCCGTCACGATCCGGGAGCGCGACACCATGGAGCAGGAGCGCGTGTCCATGGACCAGGCGGTGTCCTACCTCAACGCCCGACTCGGCCCCTGCTAGCTTCGGCCCCTGCTAGCTTCGGCCCCTAGCTAGCTTCGGACCCTGCTAGCTAGGGCGTGTTTGATGGATTGGGGGATGGGTCCGACAGGTCGAGCTCGCTCGACCCGAACCGGTCGGCCAGGAAACGGCCGTGGGACAGCAGCTTCGCGGTGTCCCCGGCCGCAGCTGCCTCGGTTACGTCACGGATGCCCTTTTCCAGCAGACCGAGCTGGCCGATGACGGCATCGTGTGGCGTGCGCCCGTCGTCCAACCGGTGTGTCTGGGCGTACCGCGCCGGCAGGCCGAGGTAGACCTCCAGGGCGGTGGGCAGGTAGTCGGCGACGGTCCGCACGACCACGAACGTCTCGGGCGAGCCGGCGCGCAGCAGATGCGGGCGGTCCAGCACCTCGCGCAGCGCGTCGATGACCCGGGCCGCGGCGGTGGTGACCTCGGTTGGCGCGAGTCCGGTCAGGACCCGCAGCTGAGCCTCGACGGTCGCGCGAAGCTCGGCGACGCTCGGCTGGCTACCGCCCGGTGCCGGGCGGCGGGCCGGCGCGACCAGAGCACCGATCGCATACAGGGCGGCTACGACCAACGGCCACTGCGGTGATCCGACCACGCCGGCGGCGGTCAGCCCCAACCCGCCGAGCGCGCCGGTGCACCCGGCGATGTTCTTCAGCGATCCGATCCACGTCAGCGCCTTTTCCCGGGTTCCCCTGGCGGGAGGATGCGGCGGTGGGTCAGGCCGCGGCAGTCGGATCGCCGTCATCCGAGCCGGTCCTGACGGTCCTGGCAGTCGTGACAGCCCCGGCCGGATGTCGGGTTCCCACCGGTGCCGCCACCGGGTATGGCGGACCCGGGGTCACTGGTAGCCACGGATGTCCTTGAACGCGTCCATCAGCGGGGATGTCCGTGCGTCGAACGTCGCGCCACCCGTATCGGCGGCGATCGAGCGCAGGTCGTCCGGACGTGCCTCGCCGAAGATGATGCAGAACGTGCGGACGGCTCGCGCCGCCGGGGGAAGGGCCTGGTAACCGGCGCGGAACTGAGCGGCTGACAGCCCCGCGTTGTTCTCGCCGTCCGTCATCAGGACGATCGACGTCAGGTAGCCGGTCTCGGCGGCGACCGCATCGGACGCGCGGCGGTAGGCATCGGCGAGCGCGGAGTAGATGGCCGTTCCCCCGTTGGCCTGCAGGCTGGCGATGTACGAGCGGATCGCGGCCAGATCGGGCGAGGATGCCCCGGTGTCGGTCACGGTGAAGTCCCGTGCCCCGACGACCGAGCCATTGAAGGTCACAAGTGTGATTTTTTCGCGGTCGCGAAACCGGGAGAACCGGCCGGACAGGGAGGTGTCGGCGCCGGCGAGCCCGGCCAGCGCGGATTGCAGATCGGCCAGGCGCCGGCCGGCCATGGAACCGGACACGTCCAGTACGAAGATCGCGTGTGACGGACGGCGGAAATGGTCGAGGTAGGATGTGATCAGCTCGTCGGCGACCGCCTGGGTGGCGGGGAAGGGCAGCTCGGCCAGAGACGTCGTGGTGAACCGCGGGTCGAGCGCGACGCCGGGGACGGCCGGCCGGCGGTTGGTGGTGGTCTGCAGCCGCCGCTGGACCTCTGGGCTGCGCAACCAGGTCACCACCCGGCTGTACTCGTCCCGCCGGGCGGGGTCGAGCAGGAGCATGGGGTAGTCGGCTGTGATGATGCCGTCTTTGGGGTAGATGATCGTGAGTGGTTCCCGCAGTCGACCCGAGCGTTGCAGGGACAGCAGCACCGACTCATAATTGATCATGCCGCCGGCATCCTGGGGCCTGTCGACGAAGGCGTCCGCGAGCCAACCGGAGCTGCCCGCGGTGAGCGTCTGCCCCGAGAAGAACGATGTCAGCGCGTCGGGGCGGATGTCGGAGGCCTGTAGCGCGTCCGAGGTCCCGGCGAGCGCCGCCGCGACACCGACCAGCGCGCTGAACCCCGAGTTGGACGCCGCCGGATTCGTCATGGCGTACGTCAGCTTGCCGGCGGCGACCTTCGCGGCGACGTCCGCCCAGGTGACGCTGGTGGTACCCGTCCAGCCGAACGTCGTGGCGAGCGAGGTCCGGATGCCGAGGGCCACCGGCGATGTCATGGTCGGAGTGCGGACCCCGGCCGCTTGCGCGCCACCGGGCAGCAGGCGCAGGTAACGGTCGGAGGACAGCCAGGCGGCGTCCGCGTCCGCGGAATGCTTGATGATTTTATCGACGGCGTCGAGGGTCCCGGTGTACGTCAGTTTTACCGTGACGCCGGTGGCTGCCCGCAGGTCGCCCAGCAGCGGCTCGACGTCGGCGAGTTCCGAGCCGGCGAGGACCCGCAACACACCCGGCTTGCCGGGGCCCGGTCCCGATCCCGGCCCTGGTCCGGAACCGCAGGCGGCCAGGGCGAACGCGCTCGCGCACACGAGGAGAAGGCCGATTGCGACCGAATGGACCCGGCGGCCGGTCACGGCCCGCCACCGGAGATCTCCAGTTCCCCGGCCGAGGCCGGGGCGATCTCGACGGGAGCGGTCGATGCGGCCCGGTCCAGATATGCGGCGGCCTTTCCCACCTCCTGCGACAAGGCCGTCACCGTTGTCCGCATGGTCTCCAGCGCGGCGGTCTTGTACCCGTCGATCGTGTCGATCGTGGCGTAGATGTTGGCGAACGCCTGCTGGAGGGCCTGCACCGACACGGTCGAGGACGCCGCCTGCCCGTGGATCTCGACGGTCTGGCGCCGCAGCAGCTCGGACGTGCCGACGATGAGGCGCTCGGTCGTCTGGTTCAACGCGGCGATCTGGTCGAGCACCAGTTTCTGGTTGGCCAGGGCCTGCGCGACGAGTACCGCGGTCCGCAGCGCCGCCACGGTCGTGGTGCTCGCCCGGTCCACACCTTTGATCAGTTCGAGGTTGTTGCGCCGGATCAGCTCCAGGGCCAGGTAACCCTGCGCGCTCACCGCGAGCTGGGTGAGCAGGTCCTGGTGCTTCTGCCGCACGTAGAACAGGACGTCCTCGCGAAGCGCTCGCGCCCGATCCGGGTCGGCGGCCTCGATCCGGTCGATCCGGGTGACGAGCTCGGCGTCGAGGTCCGAGGCGAGCTGGGCGTACTCGCGCAGCCTGCTCATGGTGGTCCACAGGTTGTGCTTTTCCTGCTCGATTGCGGCGTTGTCCCGCCGCAGTTCCTCCTGGCCGTTCTGCATCGCGTGCAGAATGGCGTCCAGATGCGTCTGTGACGACTGATAGGACGCGAAGTAGTCCCGCAGGCGGTTCCCGAACGGGATCATCCCGAGCAGTTTTTTCGGACCCAGCAGATTCACCTTGGACGGATCAAGATCGTCAATCACTCTGCGTAGTTCCACCAGGGAAGTCGACACCGACGACGTCGCGTCGAAGGCGCCGGAGTTCATCGCGCGCGTCGGTTTGTCCAGCAGCCGGTTGGACACCGCCGCAGAGGCGCGGATCTCCTTCTCGCCCATCCGGTGCACGGCGGCGACCTTGGAGGTGAAGCCGGGCGAGCTCGGGTCGATGCCGACCAGCGCGTCGGCAAAGGCCACCGCCTGGCTGCTCAGGCGTGCCGCCACCTCGGCACTGATCGGAACGGCGGGTCCGGCCTGCTCGGGCGCGACCGGCGCGACGGGGTCGGGTGGCACCAGGACCAGTTGCGCTCCGGGGCCGTCCACGGCCGGTGGCGGGGTCGGTGGCAGGCTCATCAACCCGGGCCTTTCTTGTACATCATCTCGATATCGGTGATCATTCGCTCGGATATTTCCGCGCTCGGTGGTTCGACGACGTTGTCCAGCTGCGGTGGGGGGGTGGTCCCCCGCTCGGCGGCATACCGCCGGCCGTAGCCGGCGTCCGCGGTCCGGAACCCGTGCCGTGCGGCGAGGCGCTGTAGCTCCGGGTCGGTGCTCAGCAGGCGCCCGACCGCGTCGCCTGCGGGCGTGAGCGGAACCACGGTGTGCTTGGCGTAGATGGTCGGCTTCGGGTACATCAGCAGCACCTTGTCGCTGGCCAGGGAACCGTCTTTCGCGAGTACGTGGGCACTGAACTGGGCCTCATAAATCATGACCATCGGCGTTTTCCCCATGCCGATCGTCAGAAAGTCGTCGAACGGTTCCTGCGACGACGCCTCCAGATAGCCCTGTTTGAGAAAAAGGGGCGCGAGTATGTTGGTCATGCGATCGGCCGTCCCGGCGTCGGTGACGATGTTCCCGTTGTTGCTCACATAGGACGCGATCGCCAGGTAGAGGGCGGCCGAGTTCGACGTCCGCACATCCGTCGAGCTGATGAGGACGGACTTGTCGGTCCGATAAACGGTGTTCCCCGGCAGTTGCGACCACCGGGTGTCCTTCGCCACCAGGTCGAGGTACTTGTGCATGTCGAACAGGTAATGGTCGCCATCGGTGACGCTGACACCTGCCGCGGTCAGCAGCGTCGCGATCGGGGTGAAGGTGGCTATCGCCATGGGCGTGAAGAAGGGCACGTAGGACGCGGTTATCTTCCGATCGCGTTTGATGCGGTCCGCCTGCGGCCCGTCGGCCGGGAAAGCCAGGTCGAAGCCGGACAGGTCGCGGGTGGTGGCGATCTCGCGCGATCCGGCGGACGTGATCTCAATGCGGTAGCCGGCCCGGGCGAGGGCGGCAATCACGTCCGGGTCCGAGAAGAAGGGCTGCTTCTCCGATGAGATCAGCGCACGGACGCTGACGTCACCGCTGTTCGACGTGGAGCGCATCCGCGGGACGACGACGACGGCGATGACACCGACCGTGAGGAGCCCGGCCAGCACGAGCCCGAGAACTCGGCGACCGTGCACGGGGCCTTCCTTTCGTTCGCTGGTGTCGGTCCGGGTATGTCAGTCTGCATCATGCTCCATCCGTCATGTCCGACCGGGCTCCCGACCGGGCTGGGCGCCCGACCGGCGGACTCCGGCATGCCGCGGCCGGGTCGGCGGCGGTTCGCAACGGCGGTTCGCGGGGGATGTTCGCGGGGACGGGACACGAGAGGGCGGCCATGAGTAGCTATGTGTACGACTTCCACCAGGGAAACAAGGATTTGAAAGATCTTCTCGGTGGCAAGGGTGCCAATCTCGCCGAGATGACCACGATGGGGCTTCCCGTCCCGCCCGGCTTTACGATCACGACCGAGGCGTGTCGCGAGTATCTTGCGCATGGCAGGGAGCCCGCGGCGCTGCGCGACGAGGTCAGTGCACACCTGCGCACCCTTGAGCAGGTGATGGGAAAGCGCCTGGGACAGCCGGATGACCCGCTGCTGGTCTCGGTGCGGTCGGGTGCGAAGTTCTCGATGCCGGGGATGATGGACACCGTCCTCAACGTCGGTCTGTCCGATGCCTCGGTCTCCGGTCTGGCCAAGCAGTCCGGTTCGCAGCGCTTCGCCTGGGACTCCTACCGCCGCCTGCTGGCGATGTTCGCCACGACGGTCCTCGGCGTGGACGGCGAGCTGTTCGACCAGGCGCTGGACGCGGCGAAGAAGGCACGGGCGACCACCAGCGATCTCGATCTCGACGAAGTCGACCTGCGGAGTCTGGTCGAGATCTTCAAGGCGATAATCCGGGACCGGACCGGACGGGATTTCCCGCAGGACCCCCGGGAACAGCTGGATTCGGCCATCCGCGCGGTTTTCGACTCCTGGAACGGTGAGCGCGCCCGTCTCTACCGCCGCCAGGAGCGCATTCCGGCGGACCTCGGCACCGCGGTCAACATCGTGGCCATGGTGTTCGGTAATCTCGGTATGGACTCGGGTACCGGTGTGGCCTTCACCCGGGATCCCGCCAGTGGTGAGCAGGGCAGCTACGGCGATTATCTGCAGAATGCGCAGGGTGAGGACGTCGTCGCGGGAATTCGTAACACCCTGCCCCTGACGGCGTTGGCGTCCATCGACCCACCCGCGTACTCCCGGTTGACCGAGATAATGACGATTCTGGAGCAACACTACCGGGACCTGTGCGACATCGAGTTCACCGTCGAACGCAACAAACTGTGGATGTTGCAGACGCGGGTGGGTAAGCGAACCGCGGGCGCAGCCTTCCGGATCGCGGTCCAGCTCGTGGACCAGGGCCTGATCGGCATGGATGAGGCGGTGACGCGGGTCACCGGCGCCCAGCTGGCCCAGCTGATGTTCCCCCGGTTCGGGCCGACCGGGCAGGTCGAGAAGATTGCCCAGGGTATGAACGCCTCACCCGGAGCGGCCGTCGGTCAGGTGGTCTTCGACTCGCACCGGGCCGTGGAGCTCGCCGCCGCCGGTACACCGGTGATCCTGGTACGCCGGGAGACCAACCCCGACGACCTGGACGGCATGATCGCCGCGCGTGGCGTGCTGACATCGCGTGGCGGGAAGACCTCCCATGCCGCTGTGGTCGCCCGCGGGATGGGCCGGACCTGCGTGTGCGGGGCCGAGGAGATCGATGTCGACACCCGGGCCCGCCGCGCGGTCGCGCCGGGTGGCGTCGTGATCGGCGAAGGGGACGTGATCTCGATTGACGGGTCGTCGGGCGCGGTCTACCTCGGGGAGGTGCCGGTGGTGCCGTCGCCGGTTGTCCAGTACTTCGAGGGGACACTGGTCGCGGACGGGACCGACCCCCTGGTCGACGCGGTACACCGGATCATCACCCACGCGGATCAGGCCCGTCGGCTCGGCGTACGCGCGAATGCAGACACCGCCGACGACGTCGCCCGCGCCCGCCGGTTCGGTGCCGCGGGTATCGGACTGTGCCGTACCGAACACATGTTTCTGGGTGAACGCAGGCAGCTGGTCGAGCGGCTCATCCTCGCCGATGGCGCCGAGGCCCGTGCTGCCGCGCTGGCCGAGCTCCTACCGCTTCAGCGCGATGACTTTGTTGCGATCTTCACGGCGATGGACGGTCTGCCGGTGACGGTCCGCCTGATCGACCCTCCGCTGCACGAGTTCCTCCCGGATCTCACCGAACTTTCGGTGCGCCTGGGCGTCGCCACCGCCACCGGCCAGCCGGTGTCGGACGGCGATGCCTCGCTGTTGGAGGCGGTCCGCCGGCTGCACGAGCAGAATCCGATGCTGGGGCTGCGCGGGGTACGTCTGGGGCTGCTCATCCCGGGTCTGTTCGCCCTGCAGGTGCGGGCGATCGCCGAGGCGGCCGTGCGTTGCCGCCGGGCCGGTGGGGATCCACGGCCGGAGATCATGGTGCCGTTGGTGGCCGCGGTCCAGGAGCTGGAAGTCGTCCGCGACCAGGCTGAACAGGTGCTGCGGGAGGTCGCGACCGAGACCGGGGTCGATGTTCCCGCGCTGATCGGGACGATGATCGAGGTACCGCGGGCCGCCCTGACCGCGGGCCAGATCGCCGAGGCCGCGCAGTTCTTCTCGTTCGGCACGAACGACCTCACCCAGATGGGCTGGGGTTTCTCCCGGGACGACGTGGAGTCCTCCTTCTTCTCCCGCTACCTCGACCTGGGGATCTTCGGCGTCTCCCCGTTCGAGTCGCTGGACCGCGATGGAATCGGCCGACTCGTGCGTATCGCGGTCGAGGAGGGGCGTGCGATCCGGCCTGAGATCAAACTGGGCGTCTGCGGAGAGCACGGTGGCGACCCGGATTCGGTGCACTTCTTCCATCAGGTCGGGCTCGACTACGTTTCGTGTTCCCCGTTTCGGGTGCCGATCGCCCGACTGGAAGCGGGTCGGGCGGCCATCCTGGACCGTGCCGGCCAGGTCGGTTAGCGTGCGCCCCGGCCGGGACGAAGGTGCTCGCGGCTCGGCGAACGTCCCCCAATCATGGCCCGTTCGTCACCGTCGTGAACTTCTGCCGCTGGTACCGTTCGGGACGGTGGGACCCGGGGTAGGGCCCCGACCGTCCGGGAACAGCGGACCGGTCGGGGTGGCGGGAGCGCACGTGCGGCAGGTATCCATGCACGGATACGCAGGCGTATTAGGAGGCTGGCGTGGTAACTCCCGTATCCGAGATCGTGATTGATCCAACCGATCTTGATCAGATCCGGGAACTGGCTCAGCAACTGCGGGTCGACTCGATCCGATCGTCGACGTCCGCGGGCTCGGGCCACCCGACGTCGTCGATGTCAGCCGCGGACGTGATGGCGGTTCTGCTCGGACGGCACCTGCGGTATGACTGGGACAAACCGGACGACCCGGCCAACGATCACCTGATCTTCTCCAAGGGGCATGCGTCCCCGTTGCTGTATGCGATGTTCAAGGCTGTCGGCGTTGTTTCCGATCATGAACTGATGACCGGATACCGCCGTTTCGGCCAGCGTCTGCAGGGTCATCCGACACCGATTCTGCCCTGGGTCGACGTGGCGACCGGATCGCTCGGGCAGGGGCTGCCGGACGCGGTCGGCGTGGCACTGGCCGGGCGATTCCTTGACCGACTTCCCTACCGGGTGTGGGTGCTGTGCGGCGACAGTGAGATGGCTGAGGGTTCGATCTGGGAGGCGCTGGACAAGGCGGCCCACTACCAGCTGTCGAATCTGACGGCGGTCGTGGATGTCAACCGCCTCGGTCAGCGTGGCGCAACCGAGCTCGGCTGGGACCTCGACGCCTACGCCCGCCGGGTCGAGGCGTTCGGCGCCCGGGCGCTCATGGTCGACGGGCATGACATCGCCGCGATTGACAAGGTCCTGACCGAGGCTGCCGAAGCTGACCGCCCGGTGGTCGTCCTCGCCCGCACCCGTAAGGGGGAGGGCTTCTCCGAGATCGCCGACGCCGACGGATGGCACGGCAAGGCGCTGCCGCCGGACATGGCCGAGCGCGCGATCGCCGAACTCGGTGGCGAACGCAACCTGCGCGTCCGCGGGCAGGTACCGCCGGCATCCATCGAGCGACCGCCGGCACCCGCCCCGGTCACGGTCGAACTGCCGACCTACCCCCTCGGTGCGAAGGTCGCACCTCGAAAGGCATACGGCGACGCGCTCGCCGCCGTCGGAGCGCGGACGTCTGTGGTTGCCCTGGACGCCGAGGTCAGTAACTCCACCCACTCCGAGGACTTCGCAAAGGTCCATCCGGACCGGTTCTTCGAGATGTTCATCGCCGAGCAGCAGCTCGTCGCGACGGCGGTGGGACTGTCGGTACGCGGTTACATTCCGTTCGCTTCCACGTTCGCCGCGTTCTTCTCCCGCGCCTACGACTTCATCCGGATGGCCGCGATCTCACAGGCGAACATCCGGCTGGCGGGATCGCATGCGGGTGTCGAGATCGGCGCGGACGGTCCGTCCCAGATGGCCTTGGAAGATCTTGCGATGATGCGGGCGGTGCACGGTTCGACCGTCCTGTATCCCAGTGACGCGACCAGCACGGCCAGCCTTGTTGAGATCATGGCCGATCTCGACGGGGTCAGCTACCTGCGTACGACTCGTGGTGCCTATCCGGTGATCTACGGTCCGGACGAGTCCTTCACCGTCGGGGGTTCGAAGGTGCCGCGCCGGTCGGACGCCGATGTGGTCACCCTCATCGGCGCCGGCGTCACCCTGCACCAGTGCCTGGCGGCTGCGGAGACACTCGCGGCCGAGGGCATTGCAGCACGGGTGATCGACCTCTACTCGGTCAAGCCGGTGGATGAGGCGACCGTGGTGGCCGCCGTGCGGGCGACCGAGGGCCGGCTGGTCGTGGTCGAGGACCACTACCCCGAAGGTGGCCTCGGTAGCGCGGTACTGGAGACACTCGCCGCGGCCGATGTGCCGGTGCGCCTGCGGCATCTGGCCGTCCGCGAACTACCGGGGTCGGGTACGCCGACCGAGCTGCTGGACGCGGCGGGAATCTCGGCAAGCCACATCGCGACGGCGGCCCGCGCCCTGCTGCACTGATCTCCACTCCACAGCGCTGGATCTTCCTAACGGCACTGCAGCGCTGGAACACCACGAGACTCCCCTGCTACCGGCATCCGGGTAGCGGGGGAGTCTCGTTCTTCCTGTACTGCCTGGTCAGTCGTCGGAGCCGCTGGGCGCCGGCGCTCCCCCGAACATCATGTCGCACATCGTCAGGTAGAGCCGGTCCGGTCGAGGTAGGAATTGGATCTTTGATAGAGCCTGATCCTGTCCGGCCGATTCGACGATGAACTCGCCGTATCCGAGAAGTCGACCCATCGGGTCCCGGTTGTAGGTGAGATCCGTCACTTTCTCCAGTGGCATGGTCTGCACCTTGCGGAAGAAGATCCCCGAGACCTTCAGGAGGCGCTTGTCGGTGATCATCAGGTGGTCGAAATGCCAGTCGGCGACTCTCCACAGCATCCGCAAGATCATGAAGAGCGCGAACCACCAGGGGAGAGCGCCGATGACGCTGTCGACGTTCAGCCCGTTGAGCAGGATCGTGAGCAGAATCGCGAGCACGATGGAGCCCAGCGTCTGCAGGAAGATGGGCAGCAGAACAGCCCAGTGCATCCGGACCATGATGACCAGTCGTTCGCGGGTGGCGAGGTACTTGTCGTCCCTGGCTGCGGGGTCAGGGATCCGGATTCTCACCAAGGCCACCGCCGTCGCCGGGATTGCACCGACAGCTCGCGTCCCGTCACAGGACCGTGTCGGTCACGAAGTTGGACAAGCCGTTGCCAGCGGAATGTATACCGTCGATGGCTCGGTTGATGATGCTTGCCGCACTTTCGGGTGCGGTGACAACGAAGAAGATGACGAACGCGATGAGACCGTATTTGACGATCTTGTCCACGGCGGGCCTCCGGGCCGAAGTTGGGACGGCTGACCACAAAGTATCGCCGCTTCGCACCTCGGACGTGTGGGAATCGCGCCTATACGCTCGGCGCCGTGGCCGGCGAGTGGTACGAAGCGTCCGACGTGGTCCGTTGGGGCGAGGAGCGACCGAAGAATACACCCGACGATCGAACCTGGTTCGAGCGGGACCGTGCGCGTGTCCTGCACTCCAGCGCGTTGCGCCGGTTGGCAGGCAAGACGCAGGTCGTCGGTCCGTTCGACGACGACTTCCCGCGTACCCGGCTCACCCATTCCCTGGAGACCGCGCAGGTCGGCCGGGGTCTGGCCCGTTCGCTGGGCGCCGATCCGGACCTGGTCGACGCCGCCTGCCTTGCGCATGACATCGGACACCCGCCGTTCGGTCACAACGGTGAGGCCGCGCTGGACGCCGCTGCCCGCGACTGCGGGGGGTTCGAGGGAAACGCCCAGAGCCTGCGTGAGCTGACCCGTCTTGAGGTCAAGATCGTGGATGTGCACGGCCGGGAGGCCGGTCTGAACCTCACCCGGGCCACCCTGGACGCGTCGCTGAAATACCCCTGGCCCAAGCGGGACGACACGCCGAAGTTCGGCGTCTACGCCGACGACATGGTGATTTTCAACTGGGTTCGTGACGGCGTGCCGGCCGGTCGACGGTGTATGGAAGCCCAGCTGATGGACTGGGCCGACGACGTGGCATACAGCGCACACGACCTGGAGGACGGTGTCGTCGCCGACCTGATCGATCTGGGTCGGCTGGCGGATTCGGGACAGCGGGCCGATCTCGTGGCCTCGACCGCGGTCCGTTATCCGGCGGCGTCTGCGAGCGCGCTGGATGAGGCGTTGGACCGGCTGCGGCGGCAGGTGTGGTGGGTTGCGGGGCCGGTGACGACGCCGACCGCGCTGCGCGCCATGCGGACCATGACCAGCGAGCTGATCGCGCGGCTGTGCGTCGCCGCGGTCGCTGCCACCCGGCGGGCGTACGGCGATCGTCCGCTGCGGCGCTACCACGCCGATCTCGTGCTGCCCGCCGCAACGGTTGCCGAGTGCTGCCTGCTCAAAGGGGTGACCGCCCGGTTCGTCATGGACCGTCGCGACGCGCACGTCCGGCAGCGGCGACAGCGCGAGGTCATCGCCGAGCTACTCGCGCTGCTCGTCGTGCGGGCACCCGATGCGCTCGACCCGCTGCTGCGCCCGGCATGGTCGGCCGCTTCCGATGACGCGGCCCGCCTGCGGGTCGCCGTCGACCAGGTCGCCCGCCTCACCGACGCGAGCGCCGGTCGGCGTCACGCACAGCTGACCGGCCGCTCCTGGCCGGTGGCCCTCTAGCGGGCCGAAGGCGATGCGATCGTGGTTCTGTCGCATTGACCAACAGCCATCAAAGGCGCCCCAGGTCGCTGATCGTGGCCCTGACCGGTCTCGTCTGCGCACCGCGTAGTCAGAAGATCGGCACCTTGGCGCCGTTGACAAGTACCATCACGGGGGAAAGGGCGGACCCGCGGGGGCGGTGGCAGGCCGAGGGGCATCAATTGAGGGGCAGCGGACCCCGGTGTGACCCCGGCCCGTCGACACCCCGCCCGGGATGCAGGGAGGGACGTGTGGCCGGACGCATCCGCGACGCAGATGTTGCCGCCGTACGTGACCGTTCGCCGATCGCGGACATCATCGGCGACTATGTCCAGCTGCGTCCGGTCAGTAGCGGTCAGCTGCGCGGTCTGTGCCCGTTTCACGACGAGAAGACCCCGTCGTTCAACGTCCGTCCGCAGGTCGGCGCCTACCACTGCTTCGGCTGCGGTGTCGGCGGTGACGTGATCGCCTTCGTCCGGGCCATCGACGCGCTGTCGTTCCCGGAGGCGGTGGAACGCCTCGCCCGCCGCGCCGGGATCACCCTGAGCTACGAAGGCGGTGGGGTGACCAGCCGTGTGGTCACCAGCCAGCGCCAGCGGCTCCTCGACGCCCACCGGGCGGCGGCCGAGTTCTACGCCGAACGGCTGAGCGCAGCCGATGCCGGTGAAGGCTGGGCGTTTCTTGCGGCCCGGGGCTTCGACCAGCACGCGGTGTCGCGTTTCGGCGTCGGTTATGCGCCGGCGGGCTGGGACACCCTGACTCGTCACCTCCTGGGCCGGCACTTCACCGCCGCGGAGCTCGTCCTCGGCGGTCTGGCCAAGCAGAGCAGTCGCGGGAGCCTCATCGACAGGTTCCACCGGAGGCTGGTATGGCCGATCCGTGACCTCGCCGGGGACGTCGTCGGCTTCGGTGCCCGTCGGCTCGCCGCCGACGATCCCGGGCCCAAGTACCTCAACACCCCCGAGACCCCGTTGTTCAAGAAGGCCAGCCTGCTCTACGGCGCCGACCTCGCCCGGCGGGAGATCGCCCGGCGGTATCAGGTCGTGGTCGTCGAGGGTTACACCGACGTGATGGCCTGTCATCTCGCCGGCGTCCCGACCGCGGTCGCCTCCTGCGGTACCGCGTTCGGCAGCGAGCACGTGACGGTGTTGCGGCGCCTGCTGATGGACCAGAGCGAGCACCGCGGTGAGGTCGTGTTCACGTTCGACGGCGACGAGGCCGGCCGCAAGGCCGCCATCCGGGCCTTCGAGTTCGAGGAGCGGTTCGTCACCCAGACCTTCGTGGCAGTCGAACCGTCCGGGCTGGACCCGTGCGACCTGCGGCTGGCGCGGGGCGACGAGGCCGTTCGCGATCTCGTCGCCGCGCGCGTCCCGCTGGTGGAGTTCGCGATCCGCGGGAAACTGGCCGAGTTCAATCTCGACACGACCGAGGGACGGCTGGCGGCGCTGGATGCGGTCGCGCCGCTGATTAGCAGGTTGAAAGACCGGGGCCTGCGACACCGTTATGCGGTTAACCTTGACAACTGGCTCGGATTTCTGGATGAGGAGTTCGTCGTGCGGCGGGTCGCTGAGCACTCCGCAGGCGGTGGCGGTGCTGATACGTCCGGTGTCGACTCCGCCCGTGCTCGCCCGGCGCGGTTGCGGCCACGCGCGGGCACCGCGGACGAGGCAGCCGTGGCAGTCGAACGGGAGGTGCTCAAGGTGGCGCTCCAGTATCCCGGATTGGCAGGCCCGGCGTTCGACACGTTACCGGCCGAGCTGTTCACAGTCCCCGCGCACCGTGCTGTACGTATGGCCGTCGTTACGGCGGGTGGCGTATGCGGGGGCTTGTCGGCAGCCGGTGATGTCCCTGGCTGGGTTGCCATGGTGGCCATGGCAGCCGGCGATGACGAGCTGCGGCGGTTCGTCACCGGGCTTGCCGTCGAAGCCGTGTTCTGTGACCACGATGTCGACGACAGGTATGTCGATGAGCAGATGTCACGTATACAGGAGTTGCATGTGACCCGTCGTATCACGGAGGTGAAGTCGCGTGTGCAGCGACTCAACCCCGTGACCGACGCCGAGACGTTCAAGCGCGCATATGGTGAGCTGATCGCCTTGGAACAGCACAAGCGCCAGCTCCGGGAACGGGGCCTGGGTGCCGCGTAACCTGGGTCGATCCCGAGAAGGAAGTGACGAGATTCCGCCCATGAGCAGTCCAGCCGTCCTACCGCGCGAGGCCCAGGTGGACGAGGTCAAGGACCTCATCACCAGGGGCAAGGAGATCGGTTTCCTCACCACCGAGGACGTCACGGTCGCACTGCAGGCGGCCGAGCTGCCACCGGAGCAGACTGACGCCGTTCTGCAGGTCCTCAACGATGAGGGCATCGAGATTCTCGAGGCGGGTGGAGAGGACGCCGACGAGGCCGACCTGCTCGCCCGGCGTCGCCGTGAGGAAGAGGAGCTGGCGCTCAAGGCGCCGACCTCCGATCCGGTCCGCATGTATCTCAAGGAGATCGGCAAGGTTCCGCTGCTGACCGCGGAGGAGGAGGTCGACCTCGCCAAGCGGATCGAGGCCGGCCTGTTCGCCTCCGAGAAGCTCGCGGCGGCCACCCGCAAGACCTCTCCGCAGATGCGCCGTGATCTCGAGGCGATTGAGCGTGATGGGCAGATCGCCAAGCGTAAGCTTGTCGAGGCGAACCTGCGGCTTGTCGTGTCGATCGCCAAGCGCTACGTGGGCCGCGGCATGCTGTTCCTGGATCTCATCCAGGAGGGCAACCTCGGTCTGATCCGCGCGGTCGAGAAGTTCGACTACACCAAGGGCTACAAGTTCTCCACTTACGCCACCTGGTGGATCCGCCAGGCGATCACCCGTGCCATCGCCGACCAGGCACGCACCATCCGCATCCCGGTGCACATGGTCGAGACGATCAACAAGTTGATCCGCATCCAGCGGCAGCTGCTGCAGGACCTCGGTCGGGAGCCGAGTCCCGAGGAGATCGCCAAGGAGATGGATCTCACGCCCGACAAGGTGCGCGAGATTCTCAAGGTCTCCCAGGAGCCGGTGTCGTTGGAGACCCCGATCGGTGAGGAGGAGGACTCTCACCTCGGTGACTTCATCGAGGACTGCGACGCGGTCGTGCCCGTGGACGCGGCCAGCTTCATCCTGCTGCAGGAGCAGCTCGACTCGGTTCTGCACACCCTCTCCGACCGGGAGAAGAAGGTCATCCAGCTGCGGTTCGGGCTGACCGACGGCCACCCGCGCACGCTGGAGGAGGTCGGCCGGGAGTTCGGGGTCACCCGCGAGCGCATCCGGCAGATCGAGTCGAAGACACTGTCGAAGCTGCGCCATCCGTCCCGGTCGCAGAAGCTGCGCGACTACCTGGAGTAATTTCGATCGTGGATCAAGCCATCCCTACCTGACTACACTCGATGGCAGACCGGACACGGGGCGGGTCGCTACGGCGATTTCCCCGTTTGTATCACGGACGGCTTCTACTATTGGACCGTCCGTGACTGTCTGGAGGTTTGCCCACGATGAGTGTGTCCACCAACCTGCATCTGAGCGTCATCGGTACGGGCTACCTCGGCGCCACGCACGCGGTGTGCATGGCCGAGTTGGGTTTCGACGTGGTGGGGGTTGACGTTGACCCGGTCAGGATCAGGCGGCTGGCCGGCGGGGAGGTGCCGTTCTTCGAACCGGGGTTGGAGGAGCTGCTCCGCAAGCACCTGGAATCCCACCGGCTGCGCTTCACCACGTCGGTAGCGGACGCGGCGGCCACCGCGGACGTCCACTTCATCTGTGTCGGGACGCCTGCGCTACCCGGGGCGGATGCTGCCGACGTCAGCTACATCGACGCGGCCGTCACCGGACTGGTGCGCGGGGGGATCCGGCCAGGGACGCTTGTCGTCGGAAAGTCCACCGTGCCCGTCGGCACCGCGATGCGGCTCGCCGGGCGGCTGGACGCCGAGGCCAGCGACGTCGAGCTGGCCTGGAATCCGGAGTTCCTTCGCGAGGGCTCTGCTGTCGACGACACGCTGTGTCCCGACCGGCTGGTATTCGGACTGCACCCCGACCCGGTCAGAGCGGGCATGGCCAGGTCGGTTCTGCGTCGTGTCTACGCCCCGCTGATCGACGCAGGTACGCCGGTTGTCGCGGCCGACTACGCCACGGCCGAACTGGTCAAGGTTGCCGCGAACGCGTTCCTCGCCACCAAGATCTCTTTTATCAACGCGATGGCGGAAATCTGTGCGGTGACCGGCGCCGACGTCATCGACCTGTCGGCTGCGCTGTCCTATGACAGCCGGATCGGCGGACGTTTCCTGCGCGCCGGCCTTGGTTTCGGCGGTGGCTGCCTCCCCAAGGACATCCGTGCCTTCCAGGCCCGCGTCGACGAGCTCGGTGCCGGGCCTGCGCTTGCTTTCCTGGCCGAGGTCGACGCCGTCAACTCCCGTTGCCGCACCCGCACCGTGGCGCTGACCACCCAGCTGCTGGGCGGAACGGTCACCGGCCGGCGGATCGCGGTGCTCGGCGCGGCGTTCAAACCCAACTCCGATGACATCCGCGACTCCCCGGCCCTGGATGTCGCGAGCGCTCTGCACCGCGCCGGCGCCGCGGTGACCGTCTATGACCCGGCCGCGATTCCCAACTGTCGTGTCAGCCATCCCCAGCTGACCTACGCAGCCAACGCCGTGCATGCCGCGACCGGCGCGGACATCCTGTTGCATCTGACCGAGTGGAGCGAGTTCCGCGAACTCGAACCGGCGGCTCTCACCCCGCTGGTCGCAGACACAGTGATTGTCGACGGTCGTAACACCCTTGACCCCGCTGCATGGCGCGCGGCCGGCTGGGCCTACTACGCGTTGGGCCGACCGGCCCGACCTGCCTCCCGGTGGTAACCACGCGCCTCTCGGCTTCGACTTCTGGAATCCTGGGGCCCGCCACGTGGCCAGGATCGAGGTGCCCGTTTCGCACCGGGCATCCGAACGCCACAGCTCCCTGGTCCCTATCATAGAGTAGTTCAGCTGATACCCTTCGTACATGTTGGGTGCGTCGGCGGCTGACACCAGTAATACCAGTAATACCTGGCAGCCAGCCTTTCCGTGCGACCGTCCGATTGTCTCCAGGACGCTCGTTTATTCCTGGTGTCATCCGAACGCACCCGTCCTGCGAGCTCAGAAAACCGTCTTCCACCGGGGGAGAGCCGCTTCTTCGAAGCGGTGAATCCCTGCCCTGTGTCCGGACGTCGGTGGAATCCCGCGTCCTTTCCACAAGTGTCTATTAATTTGGAGAGATCATGCAGGTGACTCAGGTGCCGACCGAGTTGATCCGGTTGAGAACCGGGATTCTCACCCGTTTGTTTCCTCATCTCTGGCGGCCGGAAATCAGCACTCGTGATCTTCGGCTTATTCGGCTGGGTACAACGTATGGCGGCTGGTGGGTGCCCGATCGGATGTTGCAGCCGGACTCGGTGTGTTACAGCGCCGGAGTAGGCCTCGACATAAGTTTCGATCTTGCTCTGATAAGCCATTACGGATGCAGCGTCTGGGGTCTCGACCCGACTCCGACATCGGTCCAGTGGACCACTGAGCAAAATATCGATTCCCGGTTCGTCCATCTCCCGATCGGTATAGCCGGGCAGGTAGGAGATCTGCGGTTCTATGTACCGCGGGATCCGTCGCATGTATCGCATTCCATTAAGAATCTCCAGCACACCACGGACTATTTTACGGCCGAATGTGCGACGGTACGTGGGTTGATGGACCGACTTGGTCATGACCGTTTGGATCTTTTGAAACTGGATGTAGAGGGAGCCGAACATGAAATCATCGAATCTCTTGGACGGGACGGTATATTCCCGCGAATCCTATGCGTCGAATTCGACCAGCCTGATCCGCTCCGCTCCACTCGTGCATCGGTTCGCAAGGTGAAATCATATGGATACAAACTTGTCAAGGTCGATTGTTTCAACATGACCTTCGTGCGATAGCCGGTCGGATCGCGGAACGGATTGCCGCCCACGCTGCAGTATCGCCCCTTGGTGGGACCAGGTCGGACTGTTCGGGCCGGTGGCCTCGAACAACGAAGGCCACCCACACATGGAAAAGACCTACAGCCGTCATTTGCTGCCGGCGTGGTGTGACCTCCCGACATGCAGGTGCACCACGCCGTCGGGTTCTACCTCGACGATCGGTGCCGCCAGGCGAGCGGCACGGTTGTCCGACATGTTTCGCCCTCAGATGAACAGGCCCGGCCTAGATCGTGCGATCGTGACACCTACCGAGTCCACGAGAAGCCTGCGGAAACCGCCATATGGCACATTTGTGGAACCACTGATCCCCACTATGCGTGGCGGCCGTGGGAAAGGTTCACGGCGGACGCCGCATGCCATCGCCTTGGCCACTCGGAAGGCCATGGCATGCTCCAGGTAGTATCCGCTGTCTTCGCGGATCTCTGCTGCCATGTTTGAAACAAAATTCTGCCAGGTGGCCGGGTTGCAGGCGAAGAAGCGCGAGTCGACCTGCGTGAAATCTGCTCGAATCCTGCACCGAATCACATTGATATCGGGGGATATGAAGAGAAGCTTTTGAGCGTTTTCAACGAAGAGGCGCCCGGTCACCTTGACTATCATTTTATATCGTGTGAAATCGTCGGCGTACTCGGTGACCACCCGATCGAACATGTGGGCTTCTCCCACGCCTTTACCCAGCTTTGTGTACTGCGGATCGGCGACGTAGCTGAGCACCCGAGGCTGAACCTGCTGGTACATCTCCTCAGGAACCCCGGCGAGCAGGGAGTCCTCCGGGTGCCCCGAGTTCTCGATGATCAATATATCCCAGCCGGATACGGCGGCGAGCGTGACCCACCTGGCGATACTGCACTGGTAGTCGGCGAGCCGTACATTTTGATCGATTCGAGCGACATGTGGAGTCCCACCGGGGTTCACGGTTGCGGTCAGCATGACCAGCGTGTCAGGTGAATTTCGACCTGTAGGCATTCGAGTCCCTATCAGAATCGTATCAATGAGAAATATTCGATCTGGACCGTTGGGCCGACACTGTCCTGATCAAATGAAATTTCGCTGCTTCGGTCAAAGCCCTTGTTCTTAGAGGTATTGTATGAACCACTTCGGCCCGAGCGGACTCTCCGGCGTATTGGTCCCCGCTCGAGACCACGAGCAGCCCACTACGGATGTCACGGTGCGTCATTTTCCACCTCCATATGTTTTGATCAGTTGGTCGACCACCGTCGAGATCGAAAATAGATCCCTTGCACCCGCTTCCGCGCGTTTCGACCAGCTCGACCATGATGCCGGGTCGCTCAGTATCATGTCGATCGCAGCTGCCAGTTTTTCAGCCGAACCATCGGTTACGACAGCCGCCTGATGTTCGTCAAGTATGGCCGCGATTCCACAGGAATTGGTACAGACTGACGGGGTACCCACCGACAGGGCTTCAAGTAGAGTCATGGGAAACGGCTCGTCTACGCTTGGCAGGACGTACACGTGTGCAGTGGCCAGGGTTCTGAGCGAATCAATATTGCTCAGGGCTCCCTCATACCGGACGACCTCGTCGAGACCATGGTTCCGAATCGTCGTCAGCAAGCTGTCCAGACTGCCCTCGTCCGGGCCGTGGACAACAAATTCTGCGTTAAGGCCCCGGCTATGCAGTAGAGCTGCCGCGGCAACAAAAGATTCGACCCTCTTACGCGGGTGCAGGCGAGCCAGAAACAGCACCCGAGCGGGGAAAGCAAGTAGCCGTTCACCGGACGGTGCGGGAAGCGGGATGCCGTTTGGAAGCCGCGTCAGCGGAACCGCGCCCAGGAGCGCCTTAAGCCCACTGTCCTCCACGTCCGTCAAGAAGAACCGTGTCCTCGCCCGTCGCAGCAGCGGACGAAGCGCAAGGTCGAAAATCCTTACGGACATTCGATTACTAGGCATTATCATGCCATGGGTCTGCACGACATAAGGAACCCTGCGAAGCGCGCAGGTAAGGAGGGTAAACAAGGTGACGAGATCTCTTCCGGCATGTATGTGGAAGATATCAGCACTCTTTGCGGCGGAGAAGATGAAGCGGGCGAGCCGCAGGTTGAAGAGTCCAAGGGCTCCGAACCACGGAACGAACGTCTGTGCGGTGAATAGCCGTGCTTCTACTCCTCCCACGCAGCGCGGGGGGCTCCGCTGCCCCTTCCAGAGCGCGATCAACATAACCGAATGATCACGCTTCCCCAGCTCTGAAAGAAGGTTGACGGCAACTGTTGTCGGGCCTCCGAACGACCCGTCTTCGCTGACCAAGGCAACAGTGTGAAAGATACGCATGACTCTTGTCGTCCCGACCATCAGGCTTTCGGTGTAATTTCATCAGTGATTTGCGGGTGGCTGTGCAGAGGTTCATACCTTTCTCGAAGGTCCACGATAACCAGGAGAAGCAGCAAAGCCAGACCTATTGGCATGCCTTTGTCGTCGAGGAGTTGACCGAACGGGAACAAGGCAATAAATATCAATGTTGAAGTGCGAACGGTGGTACTGGTCGTGGAGTATCCAACTACCAGGCGGCTCCTTCTCGTGTTCATTAGAAACGCCAGCAGGTAGCCGGCAATGACAAGTGTTCCGACCAGGCCGAATTTACTAAGTATCAGATAAGGTGTGTCGAGAGTGGTGCCAGATCTCCCGGAGCCGTCGGCTGTCGGATACAAATAGCCCGGACCGGCTCCGAACAGCGGGTCTTTTCGCCAGGCATCCAGCGCGTTATCATAAGCCTGCCGCCGAATCAGATAGCTTTCGTCACGTGTAGCCCCGTCGGTAGAGAACACCGCGGACAGTGCATTCAGCCGTCGAGGCAGAAATTCATCGTTCGACACAAGATGCCCTGCTATGAGTACGACTCCGGCAACGACGCCGATGGTAAGTGGGACAACGATGGCTGCGACCCGCGCCAAACTGGCAAGATTCTTTGATTTTCGGCCGACAACGGCCAGCAGAGAGACGACGAACACTACGCTGGTCCTGGTTCCGGTCACCAGGAGGAAGGTCAGTATCGATGTAGCCAGGAGACCCCATCGCGCCCGGCTGGCTCGACCGGTCAAGGCTTTTGTGAGCGCATAGGCGAAAGGGACGACGCACAAGGCGAGCGAGGGGAACACCAGGTGCGCCAAGGGAAGGTCGCTGACACCGCGGCGTGATAGCCACGACACTGAGAACCCGACCGCACCTAGCAGGCCGGCGACTGCGACCAATCTTGCCGCTCCGCGTCGGCCCAACCCTGCTGCTGCATCTACTACCAGCACCGGGATTGTAGCCAAGAGCATATATGAGATTATGTCCCGTAGCCAGTTCTCCAGCGTAGAACCATGCGATACTGCTATCGCCGAGGTCGCGGAAAAATAGAATGCCAGCCCAGGGCAAAGCCACCGGATTGATCGCCATGGGGCCATCGACGGGTTCTCCAGGTGGTTCTGCAGTCGTGTCGCCGAAAGGGCCAGGCAAATGAGGAAGATGACGAAGTATCCGAACTTTGCCGCGCTCAACCCGTCGGTACTTTGCAAAACAGCGAATGCGCCTCCGATGACGAGGACAAACCGGCGTGCCGCCGTAATCATCATCCAGGCGACCAGCGGGAATCCTCCCACGATGAGGAGAGCGACCGGATGCGTCAGTGAAAGAATCACCAGGACCGTGAGTGCAGCAGCGGCAAAGACTCCGACGTGCCGCCCCGACAGGACCTGATCCAGTGATTTCAACTTCGCTCTCTTCGCTTTCTGGCGATGGCTGAATAAAGGAAGTTATTATCGTTTGTTGTCCAGCCTCAGGTGTCGCCGGTTGTAACAGCCGGCCGTTACGCGCCGCAGGGTTCTGACACCGAGATCGATTGCCACGTGGGGACCGACCTACCGCTTCATAGGGTGTGGCGCCGGCAGCGGGTATTCATCGGCCAAGACAGGCTCGACGGGCCCGGTGCCGCCCGCACAGGGCGGAATCACCTCCTTCGGCGTCATCTGAAACAGACGGTGTCGGCCTCCTGATGAAGGGCGACATGCTCGCAGCAGACGGCGGCTACCCACGCCGAGCAGCGCCAGCTGCAAAAGCTGGGCGACGAGTAGTCCGCAAGCGGCGCCAGCGGCGCCGTGAAATGTTGCCAGTACACCGACCAGGACCAGGTGAAGCGGCATCGCGATCGCGAGCGTCGCTGACGCATAAACCTCGCTGCCACGCGCTTGCAGGAACATGGCGAGGGGCTGATTAACGATGCCGGGAATGACTCCTAATGCAAGGAGTGCCAGGACCGGCCCGGACGCGGCGTATGCAGAGCCGAGTACGATGCGAACTATGCTGTCAGCTGTCAGGGAAATGCCAAGCAGAGCGACACCCATGATGGGAAGAAGCCGCCAGCCGAAACGCAGCAGCCGCCAGGCTTGCCGATGGTCTGGAGCGCGGGTCACATGGGCATACATACTCTGGGTATAGCCGGTGGCTAGAAAAGCCATAGGAGTTGTCCACCGATTTACGGCCGCGTATGATCCCGCTTGTTCAGGTGTAGCGAAAATTGCCACCACAGCCAGGTCGAGGAACTGAAGACTCGTCACGATCTGCAAAAGACCGAAGTGCAGGGTACCCTTCCATGGATTGGCTGCGAACACCTGTGGCAATGATTTCGGGCCGAGCGTCTTCCGCAATTCAGGCGGCCAGATGTAAACGGCAAGGAGAAGTGCTCCCGAACTCCCGATGGAAAGTGCTATCCAGAGCACACGATAGGCCTCGATGCCGACATCAACCGAAGCCGTTATCGCGACGAGGGCGAGGATCTTCTCCGTAACATTGGTGAAAGCGATGGATGAGGCTCGTGAAAGGCCGCGTAGCGGGGCCAGGCTCGTTTGGGCCATTGCTAGGAGTCCTGCAAGAAATGCGCCGCCGACGATATACGAAGGTAGGTTTATCGCGATCGTCGAGACAGTGTATATGAGAACGGCGGCGAGAAGGACGCCGCATTTCGCGAGATAGCGCGTCGAGAAATCTTCCCAATCCAGCTTGCCTGCTGCTATCTCGCGAATCATGTAGGAATTACTGCCGAAGTCGATAGCGGCGGCCGCAACCGTCGCGACGCTGACCACAGCCATCGCACGGCCGTAGTCGGACGGAGTCGAGTTTCGCGCGCAGAAAGTATATAGGATTGCAACCGTGCACTGTGCGGCGATCAGTCCGCCGATCGAGAAAACGGCATCGTGCGCTAGGCGGTGACGCGACGGGGCGCTTTCCACCGGACGTCCGCTCACGGTTTACCCGGCAACAACAAAGATGACGTGAAGTCCTGGATCGATGAGACACAGCGAGCTGAACCCCGAGGCAGCTTGCCATTTGCGGCCATATGCGTCGCTGCTGCGATCGAGCTCGGATTCAGCTCTGTCACGATAGCTGCGAGACCAAGCTCCTTCGCTGCGGTAATGAGACTGCTGGCTCCGCCCACGAGCGCTGGTGTGCCGACCGCCGCGCATTTCAGGAGAACCCCGCTGGAACCTTCGTTGCTGTGAAGGATGTAGACCGCGTCGGCTACGGAGATCCAGGTATCAAATACCTGGTCGGAAACGTATCCCTCGATGAGGCGTATCTGCGGAGAGGGTTTAGTGTCGCAGATTTCCCGAACCCGTGCAGACGGCCTTCCGACAAGAAGGAGGACGGAATCCGGCGGGGGGGACCGTCGCCATGCCGATATAATGGCAGGAATGTTCTTCCGTTCGCTGAGATCCCCAATTACGAGAAAGACCCGATGCGAGGGCGGTATCATATTGGCAGACAGCCAGGTTTCCTTGTGTATCAGCTGCGGGCTGAGACATGTCGGGTCTGCAAGCCACCTTACTCCAGCTCGTTCAGCTATCGGGCTTAAGCCGGCTCGGGTTGCTTGGAGTCCAAAGCAGCGGATGTCGGGTGCTAGAACGCGCATGGTTGCGACGGCCAGCAACTTCGTCCAGAATCTGTAATCGAAACCATGGGTGGGGTTCAGACGCATGAGTACGAGGGCTCCGCGTGGCCGCTTGCCGGTTAGGATCTTCGCGGTTGCCGCGGCAAGCACGTGTACCAGGATTCTGTCGCCGTCGAGGATGATCAGGAAACCGTTGCTTCGGATCCACCACTTCAGGGCCGCTCGGCGACAGGAATTCTCCCCGGTAGCCGTCTGGATAAGAGCAGTGCATTCAGATAGATGAACCCGCCACTCCTCAGATCGAACAGCCTGATTCGTGGTGAAGAGCACGGCATATTTGTCACGGAATTCAGCCAGCAGTAGGCTCGCGTACCATAGTCGATGCCCTCCCCAGTTCGGCTCCATGATCGCAATCGGGTAGTTTTTCATCAACCGGCTCTTTATCCTGTGACGTTCAGAATTGATTCGCTGCTGTTATTCGGACCCGACGCTTCATTTTCGAAATCGTACTGAAAGGGCTACTGTAGCGACAGTCTGGACTATTTTGTCGACGACCGACTCGACTGTCGGGATATCCGAGATCGGTCTGGGGCGGGTTTGTGGATCGGTACGTCTCCTGTGCATCAGTGCCAGCGCGCTCTCCGCGTATTCGGCCGGCGTGGGGCCGAATACGAACAGCTCCCGCCCAGGTCGCAGATACGTGACCTCTGGTGCGTGGTATTTGTAGTCGGCTGATATCACGGGAAGACCCAGTGCGAGCGAATCAACCGCGACAAGCCCGATGCGACCGGGCATCCAGATTGCTTCGGCGACCGCCCCGTATCTGGCGAGGGTTTCCTGGTCGAAGCGCGGGATCCAGCGAACAGCTCCATGTTTTTCAGCGGCTCGTACATCGTCTTCCAGTTCGCCAGAGCCGCCGATAACCAGGAGAAACCTCGGCTCTCTTACTCGGGCGTGCTCGGCGGCGGCGAGGAGATAGTCGATTCTCTTGTCGGCATCCAGACCGCCGACATACAGGGCGACCACTCGATCGGAAAGATCAAGTTCGTGCAGGATGGATTCTCGGCGGGAGATGCTCTGGAGCGCCAGGCGTCTCAGCTTGCGACTGTCATTTGCATTGCCGACCGCGGTTACCCTCGTCGGGAGCAGGCCGGCTGATATCAGTTCTTCACGGCCGTCAGCGGTGTAGGTCATCACATGGCTGGCCTGGCGGGCCAGAAAAACCTCCAGCAAACGTCCCGTCCGCCTTTCGGGTGCTGTGTAGGACTTCCCATGGCCCCAGAGAACAATGGGGCACCGGGTGTTGCGAAGATACCAGTACCATGCGTTCAGATTTGCTGCTTCCAGCTCCATCACCACGACGTCGTGCCTCTTGGCCAGGCCGGCGACCGCGGGCCGGAACTTCAGTTCTATCCCACGAAATGTCCGGTTCCAGACTTCGGTTTGCGCGGCCCATTCGGCAGTTGCGGCGTCTGCACGGCGCAACTGGGCGCCCTTGGGAGTGCCGTGGACGACAAGAAGCTCACCGCCGTCGGTCGACAGACGCTCGTGCATGAGACTGAATAGAGGTACCCGGTATCGGGGAAGATATGGTTGGACCATCAGTACCCGCGGGGCCTGACGTCGGCTCATGGAGTTTTGCAAACCGGTACCCGTCTTCTCCTGGCATTTGTCCCGTCGATGTTCTGCGGCCGATCGTCGAGAGGCTGCCTGGTTGCTACGGTCCCGAGGGGAACGACTGTACCCGGAGGTATTGACGTACCTCGCAGGACGATGCAGTGGGCGGCGATCCAGGCGCCGGCGCCGACAGTGATCGGGCCGTTGTCGTACTCGAACGCGGGGTCATGACGGTTGTGACTGCCGGTGCAGAGGAAGGTGCCTTGACTGATGCACACGTCATTTTCGATGGTGATGGTCTCCAGGTTCAGCAGCCAGGCGTCCTCGCCGATCCAGCAGTCGTCTCCGATCGAGAGCTTCCACGGCCACAGCACCCGGACCCGATGCCGGATGAAGACCCGCTCGCCGACCCGGGCGCCGAAGGTCCGTAGCAGGACCGGCCGGAGAGCGGAAGGACACCACCATTTTCCGAACACGAGATTCTGCGTCGCAAACCACGCTGCCTGCCAGGCCTTGTTCCGTCCTTTGTCATAGCCGGCACCGGTGAAGTCACGCAGGCGGCGCTCGGCAGCACCGCTGGACATTACGCCGGTGGCCACAGCAGCGCTTCGTTCACCAGCGCGGTGACCCGCTCCATCGCGGCTGCCTGACCGAGGTACGCGTCCGCAAACGCCCGGCCGGCCGCAGCCATTCCTTCGCGCTGGCGCGCGTCCGCGGCGAGAATCGTGACGGATTCGGCCAGAGCGTGCGGAGCCCCGGGTTCCACCCGCATTGCGGCCCCGGCTGTGCGTTCCAGCTCCCGCGCGGTCGCTCCATCCGACCCGACGGCGGCCAGAACCGGGCGGCCAGCGCTCAGATAGGACGTCAGCTTGCTCGGTAGCGACATGTCACCGACACTTGCCCGCTCGTTGACCAGGAACAGATCGGCTGCCGCAAGCGCCTGAGGATAGAGCTGTTCAGTCAGCGGATCAACGAACCTGACGTTCGGCAGATCAGCGGCTTGCACCTCGAGCGCGGCGCGCTGGCTCCCGTCACCGAGGAGGATGAAGGAGATGTCGGATCGCGAGCGAAGCAGCCGAGCGGCACTGATGACGTTGCCGAGATCCTGCTTCAGCCCCATGTTGCCCGTGTGGAGGGCGATGACTCCGTCGTCGGACCAGCCCAGCTGCCGCCGGGCACCGGCCACGTCGTACGGGGCGGGGGTGATGTGGGCCCAGTTCGGCAGCACACGGATGCGATCCGCTGGGACGCCGTAGTCGCGAAGCGGCGGGATGAAGGCTTCGGACACCGGGGCAACCAGGGTCGAGCGACGCAACGCGTACCGCTCCAGCTTCGCCGTCATCCCGGAGACGGAGCCGCCGCCGGAGATGCCGCTCTGGCCCGCTGCCTTGGCCATCAGGTCCTGGACCACGGTGATGAGCGGCGCACCGAAGCGGGTGGCGACACACGCGCCCGCGACGGCTCCACCCAGGCTCGGGCTGACGGCAAGGACCAGATCAGGTGCCGGAGCCGGGCTGGTGAGCACATTCGCGAGGAAGGTCATCTCGTAACCGGCCCGAGTGAACACCGTCTGCCGCCCGGGAACGTAGTGCGCGTGGCGGACGACTCTCATCCGATCGGTGACCAGGTCGCGACGGCGCAGCCGTCCACGATACTGATCGGGGACCTGCCACGACGGGTAGTGCGGGAGCCCCGTCAACACGGTCACCGATCGAGCGATCCCGGCAAGGTGCTCGGCAAGGCCGGTCGTATACGGCGCAATACCTGTGGGCTCCGGCTGGTAATTGATTCCTATAACCAGAATCTGCGCGTCATGCACAGGCAATCGGCGCCGGGACGGCGGTCTGACCTGCCGGTCAGCCTCCACCAGCCCGACAGAGTGCTCTGAAAGAACGGTGCTCACGCTGCCCATCCCCAATGCCAGCACGGGATATATCGTGGTCAGGCACACTTCAAAGCGATTGTGCCTGCTTTCTGTAAGCTCTTTGTACCGACTCTTTGTACCGACTCTTTGTACCGAAGAACTTTCCCCCGTGGCGGACACAGGGCCGGTCCGATGGTACTTCGATCGCATCGACCGACATCCACCGGACCGGCCCTGAGCGACGCGGTGAGGAAATCGGTGATTGTCAACTATGTTACTGACGGTAGTGAAGTGATCTCGGCATGTCAAGCAAGCTGCCGGTACGGCCGCGGTGGTCGTCCTGTGGTCCCGATCTTTCGTGGCTGTCGAATCGGCGGCGGAAACGCTGTGGTTTGTCATGCTTCCGGATCACCGTCGGAACGCAGCTACTCATCGCGCCTGTGGGAACTCGATGGTGCATTTTTCCCGAGAGCCGCTCAACGGTCGATACGGACCAAGCGGCCCGACAGTTCGTCCTCAAGCCGGCGAACATCGGCGTCGACCATTATTCCGACCAGTTCGGTGAATCCGACCTCCGGCTTCCACCCGAGGATTCTCCGAATCTTGGTGGCGTCGCCGATCAGGTCGTCGACCTCGGACGGCCTCGTGTACCGCGGATCGAAGCGGACATGCTCCATCCAGTCCAGGTCGGCATGCCTGAAGGCCGCCTCGCAGAAGTCCCGAACGGTGTGGGTCTCGCCCGTCGCGACCACGTAATCGTCCGGGGCATCGGCCTGAAGCATCCGCCACATCGCCTCGACGTACTCCGGGGCGTAACCCCAGTCCCGGGCTGCATCCAGATTGCCCAGGTAGAGCCCTTCCTGTAGGCCGGCCTGGATGCGGGCGACCGCACGGCTGATCTTGCGGGTCACGAACGTCTCACCGCGACGTGGGCTCTCGTGGTTGAACAGGATGCCGTTGACCGCATAGAGGCCGTACGCCTCGCGGACGTTCACCGCGGACCAGTAGGCGTACACTTTCGCGCAGCCGTACGGGCTGCGCGGGTGGAACGGGGTCTCCTCGTTCTGCGGTGGCGGTGTCGAGCCGAACATCTCCGACGAGGACGCCTGGTAGAAGCGGGTGTCGAGCTCCGCGGCGCGCGCCGCTTCCAGTAGCCGCAGTGCCCCGAGCCCGGTGATGTCACCGGTGTAGAGGGGGGTGTCGAACGAGACCCGCACGTGGCTCTGCGCGCTCAGATTGTAGATCTCGTCCGGCTGGATGGCCCGGAGGAGTTTCACCAGGCCGACACCGTCGGCAAGGTCCGCATGATGCAGGAACAATTTGCGTTCAGGCTCCTGCGGATCCTCGTACAGATGGTCTATCCGATCCGTGTTGAAGCTTGAGGAACGGCGGACCAACCCGTGTACCGTGTAACCCTTATCCATCAACAATTCGGACAGATACGAGCCGTCCTGGCCCGTCACGCCGGTAACAAGCGCAATCTTGCCCATAGTCTCCTGCTCGTTTTGAGATGGTTGACCAACCTGGCCGGTCCGCCGCCGTATTGCCTGGATCGTCCCGCTTGACCGAGATCTCAACGGATCCGAACTCGTCGATCAAGATCAGTTAGATTCAGCGGCTCACATTGAGTCAGACGATCCCCGGTTTTATGGAAGTTCGGGCGACAGGCTGCTCGGGAGTTTACGCGGCTGCGCAGACAATATCGCCTCAGGGTGGGCTCGGGGTGTGCGTGTCGCCGGACGGCTCTGGCAGAAGGTGGGCGTCGTCTTTCCGGAGGAGTTGCAGCGCCGGTATCCTACCGACAGCGGTCCCCTCCTCGACCCGGTTTCTCGGCGGACGCCCGACTTCTATCAGAAGGCAGAAGTCACGCGGGGGACGGCCACCACTGATTTTTACTGCCGGTGGGACGAGATCGTTCTATGTCTGCGATTTTCGAGATGTGTCAGGATTGGACGTATGGTGGAAATGGCGACGCCCGGGCTGGCACCCGGCGCACGGATTTATGTGGCAGGGCATCGAGGGCTGGTCGGTAGCGCGATCACCCGACACCTGGCTTCGCGTGGTTTCGAGGTACTGACCCGGACGCATGCCGAGCTGGATCTCACCGATGCCGACGCCACGACCGAGTTCTTCGCCGATACCCGACCCGACCACGTGGTGGTCGCGGCGGCGCGAGTCGGCGGGATCATGGCGAATTCCACGGCGCCGGTCGACTTTCTGGAGGATAATCTGCGTATTCAGCTCAATGTCATTTCCTGCGCCTACCGGGTGGGGGTGCAGCGCCTGCTGTTCCTCGGCTCAAGCTGCATCTACCCGAAGCTCGCCCCGCAGCCGATCACTGAGGATGCGTTGCTCACCGGGCCGCTCGAACCCACCAACGAGGCCTACGCGATCGCGAAGATCGCTGGAATCACCCAGATTCAGGCTTACCGTCGCCAGTACGGTGCTTCGTTCGTCTCGGCGATGCCGACGAATGTCTACGGCCCCGCTGACAACTTCGACCTGGAAACGTCTCACGTCCTGCCGGCGCTGATCCGCCGTTGCCACGAAGCGAAGGTGAGCGACGCCCCCGAGGTGGTGCTGTGGGGCACCGGGACCCCACGGCGGGAATTCATCCACGCCCACGACCTTGCCCGCGCGTGTCTGACGATCCTGTCGTCCTACGACGATCCCGCGCCCATCAATGTCGGCACCGGTGTGGACCAGACAATTCGTGAGATCGCCGAACTCATTGCTGACGTCATCGGCTATAGCGGACGATTGCGGTTCGACAGTACCAAGCCTGACGGGACGCCGCGCAAGCTCTTGGACGTCAGCCGCTTGCACGCGCTTGGCTGGCAGCCCGAAGTACCGCTTCGTGACGGCATTCAGGCCACCTACGAGTGGTGGTTGGAACACTCCGGCACGCCGATCGTCGCCGGGCCACGAAGAGCTCACCGGTCAACGTTGACTCGGTGACATGCCCCTGCAGGCCGACGCACGCGTTCGGGTGTGCCTGACGGGGACCGTTCCCGCGGACCCGGAACGTTCCCGCGGACGGGAGGGATCCGCTCGTCCGCGGGAACGACGGTGCGGCGGCGTCAGTACGCTCCGTCACGGCGGAGGACGGCGAAGGCGGTGCGCCACAGGATGATGAAGTCCATGGCCAACGACCAGTTCTCGACATAGCGCAGGTCAAGACGGATCGACTCGTCCCATTCCAGGTCGGATCGGCCGGAGATCTGCCACAGGCCGGTCAGCCCTGGCTTGACCATCAGCCGGCGGTGTACGTCGTCCTCGTATCGGGCGACTTCGCTGGGTAGCGGCGGCCGGGGGCCGACCAGCGACATGGTGCCGTTCAGCACATTGAACAGTTGCGGCAGTTCGTCCAGCGACCATTTCCGCAGGAACCTGCCGACCGTGGTGATACGCGGGTCGTCGCGCATCTTGAACAGCAGCCCACCGCCTTCGTTGTGCGCGCGCAGCTGGTCCAAGCGGGCCTCGGCGTCGACGTACATCGAACGGAACTTGTACATCGTGAACGGCGTGCCGCCCCGGCCGACCCGGGTCTGGGTGAAGATCGCCGGACCCCGGCTGGTCAGCCGCACCACCAAGCCCACCCCCACCAGCACCGGCGAGAACAACGCGACGACGCACAGCGCCACGCTCCGGTCGAACAGCGCCTTCACCGCCTGTCGCGCGCCGGTGAGCTCGGGTTCTTCGACGTGCAGCAGCGGCAGCCCGGCCACCGGCCGGATCGTGATCCGAGGACCGGTCACGTCCGTCAGCGCGGACGACACCAGCACGTCGACGTCCGAGCCCTCCAACGTCCGTAGAATCCGCTTCAGGGTCTCGGTGTCGATCTGCGGGCAGATTGCCACCGTGGTGGCGGCCGTGGCCGCAATGGCCGTGGGCAGCAGCTCCGACGTTCCGAGGATCGGCACTCCCAGCAGATCGAACCCGCTTCGGTCGAGCCGGTCGTGGCTGTGTCGTCCCGGTGATCGGTCCAATATCACGCCCACCACCGACCAGCCCGCGGTCGGGTCCCGCTGTGCCGTCCGGATGAGGGTGGTGGCGGATTCCCCGGCTCCGACGACCAGGACCCGGTGCAGGCAGCGGCCTTGGTGCCGCATCCGGTGCAGGAGAGCGCGGCCGGCCGAGCGGCCCGTCACGGACAGCAGCGTTGCCGTCGGGAACGCGATCAACATGTATGCGCGTGCCACCTCGCCCTTGGTCGCATAGGACGTGACCGCCACCAGCGCGGTCAGCCGCGCCGCGGCGTTGACGACCCGCCGGAACTCCTCCGAGCCTCCGCCCAGGAACCGGCGCTCGTAGGCCCGGCTCAGCGACATCGACAGCACCCAGGCCAGCGGCAGCAGGACAGTCATGAGGAGGTACCGTGCCGACGACTCCGATCGTTGATCGGCCTCGGTCAGATCCCCGAAGCGCAGCAGGTAGGCCGCTCCCGCGGCGGCCAGGCAGGCCGCCGCGTCGAAGGCGACCAGTAGCCGGACGTAGGAGCGTTCCCACCCGACCTGCGCCCGGTAGCCGCCGGACACCTCGAAACCGACAGGCCGTGGAAGGTTGACGTCGACGTCGACCGCTGCGAGGCGCTCGAAGTCGCCCCCAGGATCGATCAGCCCGGTGTGCGTGGCACTGAAGATCGTGCCCGTCATCGCCGTACCCCCGCGACCGCGATATGGTGGGATTGCCTGCGCCCGGGTGAACCGGTCGCCGTTGTCACGATGCCTGCCGTTTGCCTGACGGCACATCCCTCATGGACCACTGAGCTCCCCGAGTCCGTCCCACCGCCGGCTGCATGAACCGTCTCGTGCAGCCAGGAGCGCGCGTAGAAGATCGTTACTCTCTGTGTATAGAAAACTCTAGCGGCCGGCCTCATATGACTTTAAGTAATATGGCGATCGCCGCATGTCGTCCCGGTGGCAGGCTGCGGATCGCCGACCGAGAGCGCCCGGCAATAGGGACGCCTGGGTCGACGACCGACATCCTCGTCGAGGACACTCGTGCAAGTATTCTCCCTGTTGTCTCACAGGCTTCTTTTTCGAGGCAGCCGGTAACGAATTAACAGCTTTTACAAAGCCCACCCGGTGGTCTTTGTAAGAGGCCACGCTGTGGGCTTTGTAAGAGGCCACGCTGTGGGTTTTCGGCGCCTGTTCGCGGCGTACATGGAGCGGATGTGCAGGAACTGGCTGGTAGTAGGCATCGAAGATGATCGGCGGCGGCTGAAGTGCTGCATATCGGGGAAGACCAACCCGTTACCCTCGGACGGGTCACGCTGAACAATCAGGATGCTCGGAATTCGGGGGAATCGATGCTGGGCAAGAGCACGGGATGCGCTGGTAGTGAGCTCATCGCGACATCATCAGCACAATGATTGCTATATTCATGCCGGCGAACAGGGCGCGGCACCGGAAGCTCCACTCGGCTGTGTCGGCGGAGGGCTCGTCAGCCCTGTCCGGCTGGACTGACCGGATTCACCGGGCTGTTCGACCTATCGGTGCCGCTGCCGCTGCCGGCTCCGGTGCCGGGCAGGGCGCGCCGGTGACCTCGGTGCCCGTCGGAGCAATCATGGCCGGGCTACTAATATGGATCATGTCACGCCGCGAGGCCGCCACATGGATTGTTGACCTGCTGTGGCTGTCGATCATTTTTACGATCGCTCGGACGGTACTGCGGACGCGTGCGCGTCGGGCGGGACATGCCGACGGTGAGTTCACGCGGATCGACGACCTGACAGGGTTGACCAACCGGCGTGGGTTTCTGGAGGAGGCCGCACGTCTGCTCACCACCGTGCCGGAGCGTCCGACGGTGGGCGCTGAAGACGGCGGCCCACCGCCTGGGCGTCGGGTGTCGGGGCCGGCCGCCGCGTTGATGGTGATCGATATTGATCGTTTCGGCGAGATCAACGGTGGCCTCGGTCACGAGTACGGCGACCGCCTGCTGGTCGCGGTGAGCCGGCGGATCAGCGCGGTCGGACAACCCGGCGACATACTGGCGCGGATCGGCGGCGACGAGTTCGCGGTGCTGGTGGGCGGGATCGACGCCGACCGGGCACAGGCGGTCGTCGACGACGCGGCGGTCCGGGTCCGCGACGCGCTGGGCATACCGTTCGTACTGGCCGGTATGCGGGCGCCGCTCGAGGTGAAGATCGGCATCGCCTTAGCTCCTGATCATGGCCGGGATGTCGGCGAGTTGCTCGGCAACGCCGCACTGGCTCTGCGAGAGGCGAAGAAGTCACATGCCGGCCACCGCGTGTACGACCCGGGCCTGGTCCGGCCCAGCCCGGCCCGGTTGCGGCTGCGGACCGAGCTGCGCACGGGACTGCGAGGTGGGCAGATCGAGCTGCGCTACCAGCCCAAGGCCGATCTGCGTTCCGGCCGCGTCACCGGCATGGAGGCGTTGGTGCGGTGGCGGCATCCTGTTGACGGCGTCCGCTCACCCGACCTTTTTCTCCCCGACATGGAGGCTGCGGGGCTGATGCCGGCGCTGACCACGCTCGTACTTCAGACCGCGCTGGAGGAGTGCGCACGCTGGCGTGCCGGCGGGGCGCAGCTGTCGGTTTCGGTGAACGTTCCGGCATCGGTGATCGTTGATTCCGGCTTCGCGTTCGAGGTGCGCGATGCCCTGGGGAAGGCGGGCGTGCCGCCCACTGCGCTGTGCGTGGAGATCACTGAGGATTCCCTGATGACGAGGCGTGAACATGCTCAGCGCACGCTCGGCCGACTGCGGGCGCAGGGCGTCCGGGTCAGTCTCGACGACTATGGCAGCGGCTACTGCTCGCTGGCCTACCTGCGCGACCTTCCGGCCGATGAGCTCAAGCTCGACCGGGCCTTCCTACGCGAGGTCGAACGGGATTCCGCCGCCGCGGAGATCGTCCGTTCGACCATTGCCCTGGCGCACACGCTCCGGCTGCGGATGGTCGCCGAAGGTGTCGAGACGGTCAGTCTTTGGGCGCTGTTGGTGACCTGGGGATGCGACGAGGCGCAAGGCTACTTCCTCTCCCGGCCTCTGCGTGGCGACCAGGTTCTCCCCTGGTTGGGCCAATGGGCCAGCCGTGCCGGGCTATCTCCGTCCATGATCACTATGGGTGTCGGTGGGCCGGCGGGGGTCAGGCACCCGGCTGCGCGGCACGCGTCAGCAGTTCCAGCGGCTGCGCCAGGGCTGCGCTGATCTGGTCGGCGCAGGAGCGGAACGCCTCGATCGGCGCTCCGATCGGATCGGCGATGTCGTCGTCGCTGGGATGCTGGGGCGCCGGGGTCTGGCCCCGGCGCCCCAGCGCGACGGCGATCAGTTTGTCACCACGTTCCCGCACCGAGCGCACCGAGCGCACCGAGCGCACCGAGCCACCGTCACCGGCGGAGACATTCCCGGGACCAATGGCTGGGATGACGTCGGCTGGGATGATGTCGGCGAGGGCGATGCCAGCGGTCAGCCGGGCGAACTCCCGCAGCGTGAAGGTACGGCGCACAGCTTTCGGCGCCATCGTCACGACGGCACGCCGATGTTCGCGCGTTGCGCACAGCACCAGGTCGGCGTCGCTGACCATGTCGGCGTCCAAGCGGCGAGCGGCGAATCCCCGCGGGTCCAGACCGCGTTGGGTCAGGACCGTCGCGGCGTCGCGGTGCATGGGCCGGCCGTCCCAGGCGTGCGTTCCGGCGCTGTCGACGGTGACCGACCCCGACGCGATCGCCGGAGCGCTCCGCAATGCCGCGACGGCAAGATACTGCGCCATCGGGGACCGACACAGGTTGCCGGTACAAACCACCAGCACATGCCATGGCCACGTCATCATCGGGACTGTCCGCGCAGCATGATCGGACATCGTCACACCACCGGGGTACGGGGAGCAGGGTCAGGTGTCCTCTCGCCCCCGATGCTGTCCGGATATGAAGATCGTTTATTCACGGTGTCATCCGCCGCTCCTCATGTCCCGCTCGTGGATGCCGTCGAGATAGTTGCAGTGAGTATGCGATAACTTACTACCGGTGCGGGTCTGTGGTTCTGTGACACCTGCGTGTCACCACAAGCCCGGGGCGACCGGGGGATCGATCTCCGGGTCGCCGTGAGTGAGGCTGGGCCGTTTCCGCGACGCCACGCCCCTGTTGCCAGTCGCCATTAACTGAAGGTGATATTTTGAGTGCTGTAGGTTATGTTTCGACGCGGGCGTGTACGCGTCGGCCGGGCGCTCTACGAGGGGCAGGTGGCATGCGGGTCGTCGTCGCAACGGACTGCCGGTTGCACCGATCGCCCGACGGCAGTATCCGGTCGGGCACACCCGCTGACGCCTATTCCATGTGGTCCCGGTACCTCGACGCCTTCGATTCCGTCACGGTGCTCGCCAGGGTGGCGGCGCCGGCGCAGGCGAACTGGTCGCGCGGCCCGAGCCATGGCGACGCCGAGATAACCGAGGGCAACATGGGGACCCAGCGCGCCGATGGTCCAGGGGTCACCGTCCACCCGCTCGCCGACTATCGCGGCGCGCGAGGCTATCTGTGCGCCCTGCCCTCATTGCGCCGCGCCATCGGACGGGTATGCCGCGACGCTGGTGCGGCGTCGTCCGGCACCTGTTACATCGCCAGAATGCCGAGCCTGGTCGGTACCGCACTGGTCGCCGCGTTGCGGGTGCGCGGTATCCCGTACGCGCTGGAGGTCGTCGGTGACCCGGTGAACATGGCCCGGCAGCTGCTCGGCGGGTGGGCCGCCGGACCGGCTCGGCGCCAGTTCGCCCGCCAACGCATGGATGCGGCCGCGGTCAGCTATGTTACGATCCAGGTACTGCAGCGTGACTACCCGCCACCGCCCGATGCGTTCACGGCATCCTACTCGACGGTCCGGCTGCACGAGAGCGACTACAGCACCGAGCCTCGCGGGCAGCTCGCCCGGCCGCCGGCGCCGGCCCGGCTGTTGGCGATCGGTTCCCAGGAGCACAACCACAAGGGCCATGACGTGCTTCTGGACGCGGTGGCCCGCCTCGCGCGACACGGCGGCGGCATCACCGTGACGATTGTCGGCACCGGTCGCGGCCACGATGTTCTGGTGGCCAGGGCACGGGATCTCGGCATCGCCGACGTCGTGACCTTCGTGACCGTGCTTGACCGGCCCGGGATACGCGCGGCGCTCGACGATGCAGACCTGTTCGTCTTGCCCTCCCGCACCGAAGGACTACCGCGTGTGCTGCTGGAAGCCGCGGCCCGCGGTGTTCCCGCGATCGCCTCGAGCGTCGGCGGCACAGTGGAACTGCTCGCTGGTGCGGATCTGGTGTGTCCGGGACACCCGGCCCAGCTCGCCGCCCGCATCGAGGAGGTGCTTGTCTCGCCTGGGCGTCTTGTTGCGATGTCTGTCCGTAACAGAAAAACGGCGGAGAGATATCGTGCCCGACTCCTCCAGGAACGCGCCCGGCTCTTCTACGTCGAGTTCGCCCGTCGGGTGACCGAGTCCGGGTTCTCGCCGCCCGGGTCACCGCAACCCGGGTCACCGCAACCCGGGTCGCGACTGTGAGCGTTGGAGCGCCACGGACGGTGCTGCACGTGGTCGGCTCCATGGACCGGGGTGGCGCGCTGCTTCGTACCGTCGAACTGATGCGCAGGCTCGATCCGGACGAGTTCCGGTTGGTGTTCTGCGCCCTGGCCGGCGAACCGGGACCCCTTGATGACGAGATCCGCTCGCTCGGGGGAGATGTGTACCACTGCCGACCCGGCCCAACCTTCCCGCTGATCTTCACCCGGCTGATGCGCCGGCTGCGGCCCTCGGTCGTGCATGTGTCTGTGGCGACATCCTCGGGGACTGTGCTGGCACTCGCCAGGGTGGCCGGCGTGCCGCGGCGCGTCGCCTACTTCCATACCGGTGAGGATCGGCGACGCACCGGTCCGGCAGGGGAACGCCTGGCGCGCGCGGTCGACCGAGGTCTCATCAACGCCGGCGCGACCGACCTGGTGGCGGTGTGCGAGGCCGCCATGCGGGGGCTCTGGCGTTCGCAATGGCGGGTCGACCCGCGTTGTCGGGTGATCTATGACGGGTTGGCGGTCGAGCCGTTCGGCGTTGCCATCGCAGCCCGGCGGCGTGCGCTGGAGACCGCGCCGGTGGGCGCGGTGGACCCGATCACCCTGGTACACGTCGGCCGGCCCGGGATGAACGAGAACCGGGTACGCGCCGTCGAGGTTCTTGCGGCGCTACGGACCCGTGGGGTCGACGCCCGCCTGCAGATCATCGGACGCCACGAGGCCGTCGAGACCACGCAGCTGCTCAGTCTCGCCGCCCGACGCGATGTCCGTGACCGTGTCGCGCTGCTCGGGGAGCGTGACGACATTCCCCGACTGCTGGTCGCGGCGTCATTGTTGCTGCTCACATCCCAGCACGAGAGTCTGCCGGACGCTGTGCTGGAAGCATGCGCGGTGGGCACCCCGGTGCTGTCCTGCGATCTGGCCGGTGTCGGGGAGATTTCTCGACTCCTACCGGGGATCACCATGCTGCCGCTGTCGGCAGCGGAGGAGATCTGGGCCGACAGTGCGCGGGCGCTGACCAGCGTGCCGCTCTCCCTGGATGACCGACGGGCCGCGTTGCGGCACTTCGTTCGCTCACCGTTCACAATGGAGAACTGGCAACGGGAACTGACGGCCGTCTGGTCCGAGCGGGTTGCCGCGGCTCTTCCGGCGAGGTGAGAAAATACCTGAGCGTGTATCGGCGGGTCGGGCGCACGAATGTCCCGTGGGGGTCGGCCGGCCGTTGTTCATTGTTCGGGTGAATCTTCACCGGCAGGGTCGCCGGGTCGGTCTGGTATGCTGACACGGCCTTTACCCCGCCCCCGTTCTTCGGCTTTTCCGCATTCTTCGCTCGTTGCCGAGGTGCGGCGGCACAAGTTGTTACGACCGGGGGCTGTCGTCGTAACTCGTGCCGCCGCACCAGCTGGAAGGCACCGACGGCCCCACCCCGGTGGGGTGAGTGGGGACGGAGGCGGGGACCGCCGGTACCTGTTCAACCCTCGGTGGCCAGGGCACGGTAAGCCAGCCACCGAGGAGCTTATGTATTCTCCGGTCGAACCGAGGGCGGCGCGAAAAGGGCCAATATCGCGCCGTCCTCGGCCGGCCGGAGACGGGAAGAACGACTTCACATCCAGCCCCCTTCCGCATGTTTTCCAGCGGCGGTTGGTTGCTGAACTGTTTGGCAGCTTAGGGCGCGTCAAGCCCAGGCGTCTACTCCCAGTTGGGCGACATCCGTCTCATCGGAATGTGGTTGGTCCGCTGATCGGGGAACTCCGAGGTTACCGCGACGCGCCGCATACGAGCACCGCGATCCGCCGTCGCCAGAGCCATCCGTGCGTGAACTCCCGGTCCATTCCGACGTATCTGTTTTCTTTCGGCACCGGTCCGGTGAAATCCCGTTCAGGACGGTATCGCCGCGGACGGATTCCGCCCCGGCAGGAATACCGGCTGGTCCCGTGCCCGTGCCCGTGCCCGTGCCCGTGCCCGTGCCCGTGCCCGTGCCCGTGCGGCTCCCGCAGTCGGGGTCGGCGAACCCGTCGCGTCGCAGCCGTCGCCCGGCGCCACGGACCGGCGCCACGGACCGCACATTTGCATTCTCGAAGCGATCGGTGTAATGAGCAGGTTGGAGCGTCGACCGAGCCTGTGACTCGCACCGATCAGGCGGGCACCGGTCCGGTCCGACCCGGGCGGCGCTGTGGTCCGGTTCGACCCGGGCGGACCACCCGGGGCCGGCGCTGATGTCGGCGGCGGAGCTGCCGGTGTCCGGGCCGCCGATGTTGATTCGTCGAAAATAGTCACGCTGTGTAGATATGGATCTTTTCTGTGGTGGGGCCGCGGGCGGGGTCGGTCCGAGGGTGGATCAAGTCCGTCGGTAACCCACCAAAACCGGAAAAAGAGCCAGGCAAGCAGGTCCTGGACACGCCGGGCGCCGATCTGTGAGGAGACCAACAGCGATCCGCCTGGATACCGGCCGATGATGTCCAAAGTCGTTAGGCTCACTGCGACAACGGAAAGCACGCGACGTAGAGGGGTTCCCTGACGTGGTTACCCGAGTGGGTGTCAACGGCTTCGGCCGTATCGGCCGCAACTTCTGGCGGGCTCTTGCGGCGAGTAAGCGTAACGACGTACAGATCGTTGCGGTCAATGATCTCACTGACAACAAGACCCTTGCTCATCTGCTGAAGTACGACACGACGCTGGGTACGCTGGCGGAGTCGGTCAGTGTCGGCGATGGTGGGATCAAGGTCGGCGACAGTTTTATCAAGGTGCTCTCGGAGCGTGATCCGGCTGCGCTTCCGTGGGGCGATCTCGGGGTCGATGTGGTTGTCGAGTCCACCGGTCGGTTCACCTCGGCCGACGACGCCCGCAAGCATGTCCAGGCGGGTGCGAAGAAGGTCATCATCTCTGCCCCGGCCAAGGGCGAGGACCTCACTGTCGTCATCGGCGTGAACGATGACGTGTACGACCCGGCCAAGCACACGATCCTGTCGAACGCATCATGCACGACCAACTGTGTCGCGCCGCTGGCCAAGGTCCTCGAGGACGCCTTCGGTATCGAGCGCGGCCTGATGACGACTGTGCACGCCTACACCAACGACCAGGTCATCCTCGACTTCCCCCACTCGGACCTGCGCCGTGCCCGCGCCGCCGCGCAGAACATCATCCCGACGACGACCGGCGCGGCCAAGGCGACCGCCCTCGTCCTGCCGCAGCTCAAGGGTAAGTTGGACGGTCTGGCCATGCGGGTACCGGTCCTGGACGGTTCGGTGACGGACCTGGTCGCGACCCTCAAGCGCGAGGTCACGATCGAGGAGGTCAACGCCGCGTACCGCGCGGCCGCGGACGGCGCGCTCAAGGGCATCCTCGTCTACACCGAGGATCCGATCGTCTCCTCCGACATCGTCGGCACGTCGCCGTCGTGCACCTTCGACTCGCTGCTCACGATGGTCAGCGGTAACCAGGTGAAGGTCATCGGTTGGTACGACAACGAGTGGGGCTACTCCAACCGCCTGGTGGATCTCACCGCTCTCGTCGGCGGACGCCTGTAACGGCCGCAGCACGATCATGAATCATCCGCGGTCGTTGTCCGCATGCCGATCCGGGGGGTCCGGGTGGGCTGACGTGGGACGTTGGAGAACTCCCGCGCGTTTTCTGGAAACTCTGGAGCAAACGGCGTGAGAATGATTGACGATCTACCGGTCGACGGACGCCGGGTTCTCGTCCGCAGCGACCTGAACGTTCCGCTGGACCGTTCAGGCGACGCGCCCCGCATCACCGATGACGGGCGGGTGCGCGCGAGTGTCCCCACGATCCGGGCGCTGCTGGACCGGGGCGCCCGGGTGGTCGTCTGTTCCCACCTGGGGCGGCCCAAGGGCGTGCCGGACCCGGCGTACTCGCTCGCCCCGGTTGCCGGGCGGCTCGCGCAGCTGCTCGGGCGGCCGGTCGCGTTCGCCGGTGACAGCGGGGGTGCCGGCGGTGACATTGCCGGGCCCTATGCTCAGAAGATCGTCTCTGAACTCGGCGACGGTGAGGTCGCGCTCCTGGAAAACCTGCGTTTCCATCCCGGTGAGACCAGTAAGGACCCGGCGGTACGTGCCGCGTTCGCCGACCAGCTCGCAGGCCTGGCCGAGTTCTACGTCGGCGACGCCTTCGGTGCCGTCCACCGGGCGCACGCCAGCGTCGTGGACGTACCCACAAGGCTTCCGCACGCCCCCGGTGCGCTGGTGCACACCGAGCTGGCGGTGCTGGCGAGCCTGGCCGGTTCCCCGGCCCGGCCCTACGTGGTCGTCCTGGGCGGGTCGAAGGTCAGCGACAAGCTCGCGGTGATCCGGGCGCTGCTGCCGAAAGTCGACGCTCTGCTGGTCGGCGGCGGGATGTGTTTCACTTTCCTTGCCGCGCAGGGACACGGGGTCGGTGGCTCGCTGCTGGAAGCAAGCATGATCGATACCTGTAAGGAGCTGCTGGGCGAGGGTGGGGCCCGGATCGTGCTGCCCACCGACGTGGTGGTGGCGCAGGAAGTCTCGGCCGACGCGGTCACCGCGGTGGTCCCGGCCGATGCCATTCCCGACGCCGGCAAGGGCCTCGACATCGGCCCGGCGTCGGTGGCCCTGTTCGCCGATCGGCTGCGCGGTGCCCGCACCGTGTTCTGGAACGGTCCGATGGGTGTGTTCGAGCTCCCGCCGTTCGCGGCCGGTACCCGGGGTGTGGCCGAGGCCATCGCCGGCGTTGACGGCCTGACCGTCGTCGGCGGCGGAGATTCGGCCGCCGCTGTGCGTGCTCTTGGTATTCCCGAGGACGCTTTCGGTCATATTTCCACCGGGGGTGGTGCCAGCCTCGAATATCTGGAGGGCACGGTCCTACCCGGTCTTGCAGCGTTGGAGGCGTGATGGCAACCGACAAGCGGGCCGGCGACAGAAAGAAGCCGCGCGGTAGCGGGCGGCGTACCCTGGTCGCGGGTAACTGGAAGATGAACCTCAACCACCTCGAGGCGATAGCGCTCGTCCAGAAGGTGGCTTTTGATCTGAAGCCGGCTGAGTTGGACAATGCCGAGGTCGTCGTTCTGCCTCCGTTCACCGATCTGCGCAGCGTTCAAACCCTCATCGACGGCGACAAGTTGGCCATCGGTTACGGCGCGCAGGACCTCTCCCCGCACAGCTCGGGTGCCCACACCGGCGACATCAGCGGTTCGATGCTCGCCCGGCTGGGCTGCGGCTATGTGGTAGTCGGTCACTCCGAACGCCGCGCCGACCACCACGAGGACGATGCGTTGGTGGCGGCCAAGGCGCGGGCCGCCTACAGCCACGGGATCACCCCGATCCTGTGCGTGGGCGAGCCCGAAGCGGTGCGGGTCGCGGGTGACCACGTCACCCATGTTCTCGACCAGCTCGACGGTTCGCTCGACGGGATCACCCCGGAGCAGGCCCACACGCTGGTGGTCGCCTATGAACCGGTATGGGCGATCGGTACCGGGCGGACCGCATCCGCCCAGGACGCACAGGACATGTGCGTCGCGATCCGGGGCCGGCTCGCCAAGCATTTCGGCGCGGCGACCGCAGCCGTCGTCCGGATCCTCTACGGCGGGTCGGTGAAGGCGTCGAGCGCGCCTGAGTTGTTCACCCAGCCCGACGTGGACGGCGGTCTCGTCGGCGGTGCGAGTCTGGATGCGACGGAGTTCGCGGCGATCGTCCGCAGCGCCCCGCCGAGCTAGGAGGCCGCTGAACAACGGCGTTCGATCCGCCTGACCGCCTGACCGCCTGACCGCCTGATCAGTTGACCAGTTGGCCGGGTGACGACCCGACGAGTCGGCGATCGGCACGACCGGTGCGGCAGGTGGTCTGATCCGGGTGTGCTTGGGTGGCTCCGGTGGCGGGATGCGGTCCCGCCGGGAAGGGGCTCAGCTCAGACCATGCCACGCAAGCATGCGATCACCCGGATCGGCACCGCCGTGGCGGTCCTCGGCCTTGTTGCGGTCGCCTGTACGGGCGCGGGCCACCATGGGCAGGACTCGTCCGACCCGCCGGGTCCACCCGCCGCGGTCAGTACCCGGATCATCGCACCCTCGGATCGGACCGGCGGGACGCTGCGTGTGGTGACGGCCGCCGACTGTGATTCCTGGGACCCTCAGCGGACGTCGGCCATCCACTGCTGGAACCAGCAACGCTGGCTCTTCCGGCAGCTGGTGACCTACACGGCGAGCGCCGGCGTCGCCAAACTGGCGGGGGACCTCGCCACCGAGGTGCCCGCGTCCAAGGACCTGCGCACATGGACCTACACCATCCGCGAGGGGCTGACCTTCGAGGACGGCACGCCGATCACCTCCAGGGACATCAAGTACGGGATCGAGCGGGTGTTCGCCACCGATGTGATCACTGGTGGTCCCGGTGAGGTGACGGCGCTGCTCGCGGACGGCGACACCCCCTATCCAGGGCCTTACCGGGATCCGACTCCCGACCGGCTCGGTCTCACCTCGGTCCAGACGCCCGATGACCGGACCATCACGTTCCGGCTGAACCGACCCTTCGCGGACTGGAACCTCGTCATGGCCTCGCCGGTCTCAACCCCGGTGCCGCGTGCCCATGACACCGGCGCCGGGTACGGAGCGCGTCCGGTCGCCTCCGGGCCATACAAGATCGAAAACTATCGGCCGGGTGAGTCGCTCACCCTCGTGCGCAACCCGTACTGGAGCCCGAAGTTCGACCCGAACCGGTCTGCCCATCCCGACCGCATCGTGGAGCGGATGGGGCTTTCCGCCGCTGACATCGACAACCGTATCCTCACCGATCAAGCCGATGTCTCCGGCGACCAGGCCGGGGTGGGGGCGCAGGCCGCAGCCCGGATCGTCGCCAACCCGAGCCTGCGCGCGGACCGCACCGTCGCGGCGCCCACCGGCATCCTGCGCTATCTGGCAGTGTTGACCAAGGTTGCGCCGTTCGACGACATCCATTGCCGCAGTGCTGTTGCGTGGGCGCTTGACAAACAGGCCCAGCAGGCGGCTCGGGGTGGTCCGATCACCGGCGGGGAGATCGCCACAACGTTGCTCACGCCGCCTGTGCGGTACTACTCCTGGTTCGACCTCTTCCCGAGTCCAGGCGCCGAGGGCAACGTTTCCAGGGCCAGGGAGGAACTCGCGGCCTGCGGCCGGCCCGCCGGCTTTGCCACGACGCTCGTCACCGGCTCGGCGCCACTGGACGTCGCCCAGGCGGAGGCGGTCCGAACCTCGCTGGCCCGGGTCGGTATCGCTGTCACGGTCAGCGTTGTGGATGATCCGCGATATGCCGCCGCGGTGATCGGGATCCCCGATCGTATGCACGCCATGAAATACGGTCTCGCGCTGGCGGCCCGGCGAGGTTATCGGGCGACGCCGTATGCCTTTCTCGCCCCGCTCGCCGATGGACGCCGGATCAGCCCCCAGAACAACGTCAACATCGCCGAGCTGGATCAGCTCGCGGTCGATGCGGACCTGGACCGCGGCATCCGGACGGCGGACGGGGATGATGCGGCCGGCGTCTGGACGGCGTTGGATCGAGCGGTCGTGGCGTCTGGCGCCTACATCCCGTTGCTCTACGACCAGGCGCTCAACGTCTACAGTGATCGACTCGCCAACATCCACTACTCGTCGGCATATATGATGGTGGATCTCGCCTCGCTCGGTGTCGTCCCGTAGCGAACGGATGTCCAGACGGTTATCGCCGCAGGGTGGCGCGCCGTTCCTGCGACCGGAACGCCGTGATGTAACTTGGCACGATTGTTGTACCCCTCCACAGTAGGTGTGATCATGGTTCTTCTCGCGCCTCCGGAGGCTTCATGTGACAACTGGACGACGGCGCGGGAGCAGGTCTAAGAGATGACTGTTGGGCTGTCCATTGCCCTGATCATCACGAGTGTGCTGCTGGTGCTGCTCGTGTTGCTACACCGGGCCAAGGGGGGCGGGCTGTCGACGTTGTTCGGCGGTGGCGTGTCCTCCTCGCTCGGGGGTTCTTCGGTCGTGGAGAAGAACCTCGATCGGCTGACGATCGCCGTCGCGCTGATCTGGATCACGTCCATCATCGGCCTGGGTCTCCTTCTCAAGGAGTGAGCGGCCGCGGACAGACACGAACGCCGGCCGCTGGGCTCCTGGCCTGCCTGGCTGTACTTCTCGGGGTTGCCGCTGCATGCGGCGGTGGTGATCCCGCTCCGGGGCCGGGGCCGGGGCCGGGGCCGGTCAGGCCGGTCACCGCCACGGTGACCTCCGATCCGACGGACAAGCCCGGCGGCACGCTACGGCTGGTCGGTGCCGCGATGCCCAGCGGTGACCCGGGCTGGGCGGCCGACGCCGGTGCGAGGATGCTGGTGCGGCTGGTCTCGCGCCAGTTGTACTCCTACCGCGCGAGCACCGACCCGGTCTTCGCCGGGGCGCCCCAACCCGACCTGGCTGTCGGCGCGCCCGTGGTCAGCGAGGGCGGGAAGGTCTACACGGTCATCCTGCGCTCGTCGGTGCGTTGGGACACCCCGGGAGTCAGGCGAGTGACCGCGACCGATGTCGCCCGCGGCATCAAGCGGTTGTGTACCCCGCCGAAACCGTCGCCCATGCGTGGCTACTTCGCCGCTACCGTGACGGGCTTCGCCGCCTACTGCGACGAGCTCGGGCGGACTCCGCCAGCTGGTGTGCGCGACTTCATCGAGCATCGCGAGATCGGCGGCGTCCAGGTCATCGGCGACGAGACCATCGAGTTCCACCTGCTTGAGCCGGCCGCCGACTTCACCGAGGTGCTGGCCCTGCCGGCGGCGTCAGCGGTACCGCTGGAAGCCCTTGCCTACCCGCCGGACTCATCCGGCTACTTTGAGCACCTCATCTCCGACGGTCCGTACCACTTCGCGGCTGCGGTGAACGACGAGGCATATCGCCTGTCGCGCAATCCGGCCTGGATCGCCTCGTCGGACGGAGTCCGTCCGGCACTGGCCGATCACGTCACGGTGCGTACCAACATCGACGTTGTTGCCGCCCAGGCCGAGATCGAAGCCGGACGGGCCGACATGGCCCTCGACAGCCCCGTTCCCGCCGTGGACGTGGCGGGGCTCGACGCCCGCGTTGACGGCAGATTGTCGACGGACGGCCCAGGATCCACCGTGGCGCTCACCGTCGGGCTGCGCGGCCCCGCCTCTGCCGCGCTACGCGTCCCCGCCGTCCGGGTGGCGCTCACGTACTGCGTGGACCGCGCCGGCGTCGCAGCGGCTCTCGGCGGGCCCGTCACAGCCACCACCACCACGCAGCTGTTGGCGGCTCCGATGGTCGGCTACCAGCCACGGGATCCTTACCCCACCCTCGGGTCGACGGGTGACGCGGCGCGGTGCCGGGACGGGACGCGCGGCGCGCCCGGGGGTCCGCTCACCACCTTGACCCTGCTCACCACCGACTCAGCGTCGGACGCGGCCGTGGCGACCGCGCTAATGGAGGGTTTTGCCCGGGCGGGCGTGACACTGCGGGTGATCGCCGTGGCTGCCGCGGACTATCCGCGCGTGGCGATAGCTCCCGACAGTCAGACCTGGGACCTCGCCCTCACCGCAGTGACGCCACAGTGGTTCGGCAACGCCGGACGTACGGTGTTCCAGCCACTGCTGGAGCCGGCGTGGTCGGGGCCCCGACCTGCCGACGGCGGATACCGTAACGAACGGATCACCCTGTCCCTGCACGATGCGCTCGCCGAGCGTGACGCTGCTACCGCCAATACCCGATGGGGCGATCTGGAACGGGAGCTGCTCATTGACGTCGCCGTCATCCCGCTGGCCGTCAGCGTCGTGCCGCGTATGCACAGCGTCAATGTCCGCGGTTTCCTGCGGCTGGGGTCGCTCGACAACGGTGATCCCACCGGCGTATCCATGGGCATTGCGTGAGAGGTTCGCTTACAGTGACCTGAACCCGTCGTGAGGATGACCGGCGGTGGTGGGTGCGACGAGGTCGGCCCATCTCGCCTTACACTCGGTCAGGCCGAACCGGCAGGCGCTGGGGGCCGGGTCCGGAGTCAACCAGCGGGACGACACAAAGGAGCAGACGGACTGTGGCAGGTGGTAACGCCATCCGAGGAAGTCGGGTAGGAGCGGGACCGATGGGAGAGGCTGAACGGGGCGAGACCGCCCCGCGGCAGCGGATTTCCTTCTGGTGCGCAAATGATCACGAAACCAAGCCGTCGTTTGCCGCGGAGGCTGCGATTCCGGAGACCTGGGACTGTCCCAGCTGCGGCTTCCCGGCGGGCCGCGATCGCGACAACGCGCCCGCGCCGCCGAAGACTGAACCGTACAAGACCCATCTCGCCTATGTCCGGGAACGGCGTAACGAAAAGGACGGTGAGGCGATTCTGGCCGAGGCCCTCGCCAAGCTGCGGGGCACCGTCTGACCGCGAAGACCAGCCCGACCGTGGGGCTCGGCGTGGTACCGGTCGCGACGTCTGTCGGTCGGTATCACGCCAACCCGGCGGCCCGACCCGGCGGCATCGTTGCCAGCCGGGTCGGTACCACGCAGGCTTCCGGATGGTTGCGATCTGTCGATGCCATCGACGGTCTACCGACCCGGAGCCGGCATGTCCACTGCGGGAATTCCGGCCGCCGCAGCACGGTCCAGCAGCCACAGAGTCCGTTCCCGGCCCTGGGCACCGGCCGCCGGGATCTCCGTGGGACATGCGCCCGCGAGGGCCCGCGCCACCACGTCGGCCTTTGTCTCGCCGGCGGCGAGTACCCAGACCTCACGGGCCGCCTGGATGGCGGGGAACGTGAGGGTGATCCTGATCGGTGGTGGTTTAGGGGAGTCGCGGACCGCGACAGCCGTTGTTCGGGCGTCCACGGCCGGGGAGCCAGGGAAGATCGACGCCACGTGGCCGTCCGGTCCGATCCCGAGCAGCAGCACGTCAAAGGCCGGGGTCGCCGCTGTGGTGTCCCCGGTTTTGGTGTCCCCCGCCTTGGTGTGAGCAGCCTTGGTGTGAGCCGTGGTCCTTGCGGGTGAAGGGGTGCCTGCGGTTGCGTGTCCGGCCAGGAGCTGCACATAAGTGGTCGCGGCCGCGTCAGCGTCGGCGGTGCTGCCCGGGTCGCCCATCATGAAGATCCGGGCCGGGTCAAGGGGCAGCGCGTCGAGCATGGCCGCTCGGGCCTGGCCGTCGTTGCGGTCGGTCGAGTCGAGGGGAACGAACCGCTCGTCGCCCCACCACACGTCGACCTGTGCCCAGTCGACCGTTTCTACGATCGGGCTGTCGCGGACCGCCCGAAGCGTCGCCGTGCCGATACCGCCACCGGTCAGTACCACTGACGCGGTGCCGCGGGCAGCCTGTGCCTCCTGCAGGCTGATGATCAGCCGGGCTGCGGTCGCGGCGGCGAGTATGTCCGCGTCAGGATGGATGATCACCTGTGGCGGTGCGCCCATCAGCCGGCCGCCCCCGCGATCGTGCCCGTCGTGCCCGCCATCGGATCGCGCCAGATGTGTTCGCGTACCGGGGAACGGGACCCCAGACCTCCGATTCCGCTCCAGGCCGCCAGAGCGTCGGCGTAAGGCCCGTCATGGTCAAGCCGGCGTAGTTCCTCGGCCAGCAGGTCACCGAGCCCGCGTTCGGTCAGCGGCACGGCCCGGTCGAGCTGGCCGGGTCGCTTCAGTACCGCGGTGCGGGAGTCCTGTCGGGCGACTGTCAGCGTGCCGTCATCAAGATCAAATCGCACCTCGGCGAGCCCACGGCGTGACGTCGTCTCCAGGTTGACCGCCAGGTCCAGGCGGTCGGAGAACCAACCGGACAACAGACGGACACTGGGGTCCAAGTCCCCTCCGACTATGGTGACCGCCCGCGGCTTCTCGGTGAGCGAGTCGAACGCGGCGGCGATCAAGGTCCGCCAGGCGGTCAGGCGCGTCCACGCGAGATCGGTGTCGCCGGGCGCGAAGTCCGCCGCCCGCTGGCGCAGCGCGGCGATGGGGTCCTCCGCCACGGACGCGTCGGTGACCCGCCGGTCAGCGAAGACTCCGAGCGGATCGTAGGCGATGCGGTCAGGGGGAACATCGTGCCACCAGGTCACCACGGGCGCGTCCGGTGCCAACAGCGGCAGGACCACCGACTCCGCGTGCAGGCTCAGGCGCCCGAACATCCGCATGACCACGGCCTCACCAGGCCCGAGCCGGCCACCGATGGAGACCTCGGCGTCCAGCCGCGAGTTGGGGGCGTCGATCTGGCGCCGGACGACGATGAGCAGCCGACACGGATGGGCCGCCGCCGCCGTCGTCGCGGCGCTCTCGGCCACGCCGACGTGCTTCTCGTCCACCACGACCACCAGGGTCAGCGCCAGACCGAAGGCGAGCGCCCCGGCCGAGCGTCGTTCGGCCGCCAACGCCTTGACGACATCGGAGCCGGTCGTGTCCCACAGAGTTGTCATGGCCGTCTCGGTGTCATCCGGGTCGGCGGCATTTCGGCCGTCGACGGGGGAGCGATTGTGGTCGCCGACCTCATGGCCGCCTCGGTGTCATCCGGGTCGGCGGCATTTCGGCCGTCGACGGGGGAGCGATTGTGGTCGCCGACCTCATGGCCGTCTCCAGCGGCGCCCGTCACGGGCGAGCATCTCGTCGGCGGCGGCTGGTCCCCAGGTGCCCGCCCGGTAGCGGAACGGGACGGTCCCGGCCCAGAAGTCCTCCATCGGGTCGATCACCCGCCACGACTCGATCACCTCGGCGTTGTTCGGGAACAGCGTCGCATCCCCGAGAAGCACGTCGAGGATGAGCCTCTCGTAGGCTTCGGGCAGCGACTCGGTGAACGCCTCGCCGAACAGGAAGTCCATGGCGACATCGCGGACCTCCATGGCGGAGCCCGGCACCTTGGATCCGAACTTCAACGTCACGCCTTCATCCGGCTGGACCCGGACCACCAGCTGGTTGTGGCCGAGTTCGGTGGTATCGGTGGCGTCGAAGGGCAGATGCGGCGCCGGTTTGAACAACACTGCGATCTCGGTGACCCGGCGCGGCAACCGTTTGCCGGTGCGCAGGTAGAACGGAACACCTGCCCACCGGCGCGTTTCGATTCCGATCCGGACGGCGGCGTAGGTCTCCGTCCGCGACTCCGCGGGGACGCCGTCTTCCTGGAGGTAGCCCGTCACCCGCCGGCCGGCGAGCCAGCCTTGTTCGTACTGGCCGCGGACGGCGTAGCCGGCGAGGTCGGTCGGCAGTGAGATCGCCCGCAGGACCTTGAGTTTCTCGTACCGGATGGCATCGGCGTTGAAGCTCACCGGTTCCTCCATCGCGGTGAGCGCCAGCAGCTGAAGCAGGTGATTCTGCAGAACGTCGCGGGCCGCGCCGGTCTCGTCGTAGAACCCGGCGCGCGAGCCGATACCGACGTCCTCGGCCATTGTGATCTGAACGGAGTCCACGAAGTGGGAGTTCCAGATCGGTTCGAACAGGGTATTGGCAAACCGCATCGCCAGCAGGTTCTGGACGGTCTCCTTGCCCAGATAGTGGTCGATGCGGAACACGTCTTCGGGGGTGAACACCTCGTCGACGAGCTCGTTGAGCGCGCGGGCCGACTCCTGGTCGTGCCCGAAGGGCTTTTCGACCACGACCCGCCGCCAGCCGCCGGACGCCTCGTTGTTCGCCATGCCGGTACGCTGCATCTGCTTGAGGACGACGGGGAAGGCCGACGGCGGGATGGACAGGTAGAAAGCCGCATTCCCCGGAATCCCGTGGGTGTCCTCCAGATCGAGCAGGGTCTGGGCGAGGGTGTCGAACGCGTGGTCGTCGTTGAACGAACCAGGGACGAACTTTATCGAGGGCGCGAGGCGTTCCCACACCTCGTCGCGAAACGGTGTCCGCGCACCCTTCTCCGCGGCTTCCCGGATGATGTCCGCGAAATCGCCGTCGTTCCAGTCACGCCGGGCAAACCCGAGCAGTGCGAAACCCGGTGGCAGCAGACCTCGGTTCGCCAGGTCGTAGATGGCTGGGATCAGCTTCTTGCGGGCCAGGTCACCGGTAACTCCGAAGACCACGAGCGCGCACGGATCAGGCAGCCGTGGCAGGCGGCGGTCGCGTGGGTCCCGCAGTGGGTTGGTGCTCACCGCTGGTGTCACCCGAACCCCCTTGGTCTGTCCAGAAACATCGTGCTGTCCAGAATTGTCGTGGGCAGGTCGAATCATCGCCACGCGGCAATCATCGCTGCGCGTCCAACTGCTCGTGCACAGCCGTGAGTAGCTGGTTCCAGGAGTCCTCGAACTTCTCCACACCCTCGCGCTCCAGCACCTCGACCACGTCGGGCAGTGAGATGCCGAGCGCGCTCAGGCGGGCCATCACGGCGCGGGCATCGTCGTAGTGCGGCCTGATCGTGTCACCCCTGACCACTCCATGGTCGGCGAACGCGTGCAGCGTTGCCTCGGGCATCGTGTTGACCGTGCCCGGGGCGATCAGCTCGGCGACGTAGATCGTGTCCGGCATCGCCGGGTCCTTCGCGGATGTCGACGCCCACAGCGGACGTTGCGGCCTGGCACCGTCCTTGGCAAGGGCCGCCCAGCGCGGGGTCGCGAAGGCCGTCTCGTAACGTTCGTAGGCCAACCGTGCGTTGGCGACCGCGGCCTTGCCCCGCAGTGCCTTGGCCTCGTCGGTGTCGATCTTCTCCAGTCGGCGGTCCACTTCGGTGTCAACCCGGCTGACGAAGAACGACGCGACCGACGCAAGGTTGGCCAGGTCGTGGCCGGCCTTGCCGGCCTGCTCGATGCCGGTCATGAACGCATCCATGACGGCGTCGTAACGGTCCAGTCCGAAGATCAGAGTGACGTTGACGCTGATGCCCTGGGCGAGCGTCGCGGTGATTGCGGACAGCCCGGCGAGGGTGGCAGGGATCTTGATGAACAGGTTCGGCCGGTCGACCAGCCACCACAACGCCCGGGCCTCAGCCAGGCTGCGTTCGCTGTCGTGGGCCAGCCGGGGGTCCACTTCGATCGACACCCGGCCGTCTACGCCGCCGCTGGCTTCATATGCGGGATGCAGCACGTCACAGGCGGCGCGGACATCGGCCGTCGTGATCGCTCGGACAGCCTCGCCGACGTCGACCCCGCGGATGGCGAGATCGCGGATCTGTTCGTCATACGCGGAACCACTGCTGATCGCCTTCTGGAAAATCGTAGGGTTGCTGGTGACGCCGACGACGGTGCGGGTACGCATCAGTTCGGCGAGGTTGCCGGTACGCAGGCGATCGCGGCTGATGTCATCGAGCCAGACCGCCACTCCGGCGGCGGAAAGCTGAGCCAAGGGGTCGGTCATCGCGCTGTGACGTCCTTTCCACGGGCGTTGGTACATGGTCTGGCACTGTCGGGCGCTGCGCCGTACCGGGTACGGCTGGGCGCCGGGTCCGGCTGGGCGCCGGGTCCGGCTGGGGCACCGGGTACGGCTGGGGCGACCACCGCGGCAGCACCTGCAGACAGGTCACGGCCTGCCGGCCGGGCGCCGTCACAGCCGTACCCGGAGCCGTCACAGCCGTACCCGGCATCGTGCCGCCACGATGGCCCTACCCTCTCGCGGTCGCCTCATCCCAGTGTCCGGATACGCGTGGCGGCGTGGGAAAGTTAGCGAGAACACTATCCTTCCGTTACTTCTACTTGACGATTTCTTCGTCTGATGTGCAGCAACGGAAGCCTTGCGTGATTGAAGATCGTGTGATTCGCCCGGTGGGCTGCGCCATGTGCCATGATCGTCACTCGAGAGAAAAATCTTGTCTGTCTGTGGGTGGGGCGCCCGGCGCGACACTCGACGGCTAGACTCCGACACGTCGTAGAACCACGTTGTGAGCCCCGGTCGCGGGGCCCGAACCTGCGCGGGTGCCCTCCGTCTCCCGCCGATCGCGAGGTCGTCCTGTCCGCCTTGGCCGCGTCTACATCGGTTTCCAGCCTGCCGAAGCGGAACATGTCCGCGCAGCCGGAGTCCGGTGGGCCTGCGGGTCCAGTGAAGTCCCGGCGCCCGGCCGGGGCGCTGGCCCGCTCCTACCTCGCCCTGACGAAGCCGCGGATCATCGAGCAGCTGCTGATCACAACCGTACCGGTGATGCTGCTGGCCGAGCACGGCCTGCCGTCCCTGTGGTTGGTGCTCGCGACGCTGGTCGGCGGGACCTTCGCGGCGGGCAGCGCAAACACGTTCAACTGCTATATAGACCGCGATATCGACGAGATGATGGCACGGACGCGTCGGCGGCCACTCGTGCAGGCGAGCGTCACCCCTGCTGAGGCACTGCGGTTCGGGATTCTGCTCGGTGTGGCAGCCACGGCCCTGTTCGGCTTCGCCGTCAACTGGGTCTCGGCGCTGCTCGCTGACGGGGCGATCGTGTTCTACGTCTTCGTCTACACCCTGGGGCTCAAGCGGCGTACCCCGTCCAACATCGTCATCGGCGGTGCAGCCGGCTGCTTCCCGGTTCTCATCGGCTGGTCGGCGGTGACCGGAACGGTCGGTTGGCCCGCCGTTCTGCTGTTCGCTGTGATCTTCTTCTGGACCCCGCCGCATTTCTGGGCACTGGCGATCAAATACCGGGACGACTACGCCGCCGCGGGTATCCCGATGCTGCCGGTCGTCGCATCCCCCGCGGTGGTCACCAGGAGGATGCTCGGCTACTCCTACGCCATGGTGGCTGCTTCCCTGCTGCTGGTCCCCGTCGCCCATACCGGATGGCTGTATGTGGTCGTGGCCGCGGTGCTCGGTGGGTGGTTCCTCGCGGAGGCCCACCGGCTGGTCTGGCAGGTTCGCCATGGTAGGGAGATCCAGCCGATGCGGCTGTTTCACATCTCGATCACCTATCTGACGCTCCTGTTCGTCGCGGTCGCGGTCGCGGCTGTCACCGGTTGACCTGGGTTAGGTGATTTTCGTCGTGATGGTGACCTTTTCTACCTACCGTCACCGGCTGCCAGTCGAACTGGGTAGGCGATTTTCGTCGTGATGGTGACCTTTTCTACCTACCGCTGAGGTTGATTCGACCATCGCGAGCCAGACCCGCAGGGTGAGGATCCACAGCACGGTGGCCCCAGCGATATGCAGTTCCACCAGGGCGACGGGGACACCGGTGAAGTACTGCGTGAACCCGACTCCGGCCTGGGCGAGGACAACGGCGGCGAGCGCGGTGGTGGCACGAACAGCCTCAGCCGGCGCGCCACCGGGACGGACGGCGAGCACGGTGGCGATCACGAGTCCCACCAGTACCATCGCCGCGTCCGCATGCAACTGCGCGACGGTGGTGATGTCGAACCCGAATCGCTTGGCCTCGGCCGAGTCCCCGCTGTGCGGGCCGGTACCGGTGACCACCGTGCCGAGGAACAGCACCGCGCCGGCGACAAGGGCGAGCGCCCGGGCCAGCCAGACCAGCTCGGGCCGGCCCACCGGGCGGACCGGGCCGGCGCCCTGACGGGCCCGGCGGTCGAGCACGACGACGTCCACCAGCAGCAGCATCGACAGCAGGAAATGCCCGGCCACCAGCGCGGGATGCAGCTTGAACAGGACGGTCAACCCGCCGAGCACCACTTGGCCGATAAACCCGAGCCACAGGCCGAACGAGAGGGCGACAAGGTCGCGGCGGCGCTCGGTCAGCCGCAGTGATACCAGTGGCAGCAGCAGCATCACCAGCCCGACGGCGACGGTCAGTAGGCGATTGCCGAACTCGATCCAGCCGTGCGCGGAATACTCCGGCCGGGTGACGAACGAGTTGTCACCGCAGGTGGGCCAGGTGGGGCAGCCAAGCCCGGACCCGGTCAGCCGCACTGCGCCGCCGGTGACGACAATCAGCGCGAGCAGGGCGACGGAAATCCGGGTGAGTCGGCTGAAGACGGCGGGGCTCACCGTCGGCATTTTCTTCCATACGCTCATCGCAAGTCATACTACCGTCTGTAGAAGATTGCGGGTTCGCACGATCTGGGCGTGGTCCCGACGGCGTGGTCCCAACAGCGAGGTCCCAACGTGCTCATCGTGGCCGTCGGGGGATCATTCCCATTTGAACGTCCGCGCCGCGAGAGTCAGTGAACCGACCGCCCAGGCAAACAGAATGGCGAGGTCCGCAACGGGCAGACCGGCTGAGTCCCGCAGGATCGCGCGCAGTCCGTCCGATGCCGCGGCCGTGGGCAGCAGCTCGCCGAGGCCAGCCAGCCACCCAGGCAGCCGGGACAGCGGGACGACGATCCCACCGACGAGCAACAGCACCAGGTAGACGCCATTGGCCGCGGCCAGGGTCGCCTCCGCTCGCAACGTGCCCGCCATGAGAAGCCCGAGGCCCGAGAAGGCGACTGTCGCCACCAGCAGGAGCAGCCCCACCGCCAACGGCGAGCCGTGCGGGTGCCAGCCGACGCCGAATCCCACGGCGATCACCAGCAGGACTTGGATGATTTCCACGCCGACGACGGCCAGGGTCTTGCCACCGAGCAGAATCGACCGGGGCAGGGGGCTCGCGCCGAGCCGTTTGAGCACACCGTAGGAACGTTCGAATCCGGTTGCGATCGCCTGTCCGGTGAACGCCGTCGACATGACCGCGAGAGCCAGGATGCCGGGGACCAGAAAATCCACCGGGGTACCGGCATCGGTGGGCAGCACGTTCACGGCCGTGAAGAACAGCAGCAGGCCAACTGGGATGATCACAGTGAGCAGTACCGATTCCCCGCGGCGCAGCGTCAGTTTCAACTCGAGCATCGTCTGGGCCCGCAGCATGGTTTGCCAGCGTGCGGCACCAGGTGCCGGGCGAAGATCGAGTAGACGCTGGGATGCGGGTGCCGACGCGGGTGCCGACGCCGCCGTCGTCGGCGCCGGTGGCGTCGCCTCGGACGGTGTGCCGGTGCTGGTGCCGGTCACGGCCGCAACCCCGAACCGGTGAGTTCCACGAACACGTCCTCCAGACTGCGCTGTTCGACTCTGAGATCGTCGGCCAGCACACCGTTGCTCGCGCACCAGGCGGTCACCGCCGCCAACAGCGCTGGGTCGATCCGGCCGTGCACGATGTAGCGGCCGGCAGGTTCCTCCGTCGCGACCGTGCCGTCCGGGAGGGCCAGGACGAGGCGGTCGATGTCGAGACCCACCGGCGCCCGGAACCGCAGCTGTCCCTCAGCGCCTCCCCGGGTCAACTCGGCCGGGGAGCCCGCCGCGAGCATGCCGCCGTGGTCAATGATCACAACGTGATCCGCGAGGTGCTCCGCCTCGTCCATCGCATGGGTGGTGAGCACCACCGTCACTCCGCTGCCGCGCAGCTCGGTCACCAGTTCCCAGGTGGCCCGGCGGGCCTGCACGTCCAGGCCCGCGGTGGGCTCGTCCAGGAACACGAGTTCGGGTCGCCCCACCAGCGCCATCGCCAGGGACAGCCGTTGGCGCTGCCCGCCGGACAGGCGTCGGTAGGGAGTACGGGCCGATCCGGCCATCCCGACCCGCTCGAGCAGGACGTTGACGTCCAGCGGATTGCGGTGATGCGCGGCGAGCAGGCTGAGCATCTCCTGCGCACGGGCGCCTGGGTAGACCCCGCCAGCCTGGAGCATGACTCCCACCCGGGGGTGCAGGGCGGCCGCGTCGCGTCGGGGATCGAGGCCGAGCACCCGCACGTGACCCGCGTCCGGGTGTCGGAAACCCTCGCATATCTCGATCGTGGTGGTCTTGCCGGCACCGTTCGGGCCGAGCAGTGCCGTCACCGAACCTGCAGTCACGCTCAGTGAGAGTTGGTTGACTGCGTGGACGGGTCGGCCGGAACGTGGCCGGTAGGTCTTGACCAGGTCGACAACCTCGACTGCCAGGTCCTCCGCCACATCGGCGATCCTACGGACCACCGCGTGCACGGTGTGCGGCACGTGTGGCGCGTGGGGCTGGGCCGCGGGGCGACGGCGGACGTTGTGTGCTGTCCGGGTCGGCGAGCGCTCCCCAGGCGCCGAGGCGTTCATGCAGGAGCAGCGGGGTCGTGCTGTACAGCCGGGCCAGCGCGGGCAGGTCCGTCCGCCGCAGCCGCAGCACGTCCGGGGAGCTCTCGGCCCGCAGCACCTGGACGATTGCGATCCAACGCCGTAGTGGCCCGGTGCGGGTCGGTGGCAGCTTGCGCAGCCGGTGCAGGTCGATGGCGAGCGGCGGCAGCCCTACCAGCTCGGATCGGGCCGACGGCGGCGGTACAAGCATGATCGCGGCCATGTCGTACAGCTCGGCCAGTTCCACCAGGCGGTGAACCCGCAGCGCGCGGCTGCCACGTTCGTAGGCGCCGAGGGTGCCCGCAGTCCAGCGCCCGTTCGTGCGTGCCTGGACGTCGAGGAGGGACATGCCGCGACGGTGACGGGCAGCCCGCAGCCGGCGCCCCAACTCCGCGGCGTAGTCCCTACCTGCGCCAGCGTCGGCCTCGGTCACGCTCTCCGTCCAGGTCACGTCGAACGAACCGGAGACGCCGTTCGCCTCCCGTCGCAGCGTGTCAGGAGTTGGCCGGTGAGACGACGGTCTCACCCGTGATGACGCGCTGATGAGCGTGGTCTGCCTGTGGTACAGGATTCCGGCGGCGTTTGCATGGCTGTGGATCGGGGCTGTGGGCCGGGGCTGTGGATCGGGGATGTGGCGCATCAGACGCTCGGCTCGACTACGCGGTCCGTGCCCAGGTCAGATGCCACGATGGTCAGGTATTGCGACAGATGGCGTCGGCCCGGCGCGCCGACCAGTTCGACCTCCGACGGGAAATAAGGCACAGTGGTGTTGTGAAAAGCATGCCCGACACTTCCAGCGGTGCGGTGGCCGACGGCCGAACCCGTGACCGTGTCGCGCGCCTGCTCCTGGAACTCGGTCCCTCGACCGCGGTCACGCTCGCGGCTCATCTCGGCCTGTCACCGGCGGCGATCCGTCGGCATCTCGACGCGATGCTCGCCGAAGACACGATCACGACCCGGTCGGCGCGCACCGCGGGCCCCCGCGGCCGCGGGCGTCCGGCCAGGCTGTTCCAGCTCACCGCCGCCGGGCACGCGGCGGGCCCGAACGCATACGAGGATCTCGCAGCCAGCGCGCTGAGCTTCCTCGCGGACGTCGCGGGTCACCAAGGTGTCACGGAGTTCGCCGAAGCACGCGCCGCCGACCTGGAACGGCGCGTCAAGCCGGCGGTGGCCGAGGCCGACCCGGCGGACCGGCCGGCGGCACTGGCGGCGGCCATGTCCGCCGCCGGCTACACGGCGAGTGCCTCGCCACTGCCGACCGGCGTCCAGATCTGCCAGCACCACTGTCCGGTTCAGCACGTTGCGGAGCGTTTTCCCGAACTATGCGGCGCTGAGACCGCCGCATTGGCGAGGTTGCTCGACTCCCACGTCCAGCGGCTCGCAACAATCGCGCACGGCGATGGGGTGTGCACCACGCATGTTCCCCTGGACCCCGCTCCCGTCTCCACTGCCAGTACGTCCACTGCCAGTACGTCAATCGCAATGAACCCCATCACTCCCACCTCCTCGGAGGGGCCTGCCATATGACCACAATTCCCGAGACCGAGATCGGCAGTCGGCTCGAGGGCCAAAGGGCGCGCGACGATCATCAGATCGCGCGCCCGGAGGCCGCAGTCCCTGAAGCACTCGAGGGTCTGGGTTCCTACAAGTTCGGCTGGTCCGACACGGACGCATATGCGGCAACCGCCCAGCGCGGCCTGTCAGAGGCGGTCGTCCTCGGAATCTCGGCCAAGAAGAGCGAACCGGAGTGGATGACGCAGCTGCGGCTCAAGGGGCTGAAGCTCTTCGGCCGTAAGCCCATGCCGACCTGGGGTGCGGATCTTTCCGGCATCGACTTCGACAACATCAAGTATTTTGTCCGGTCGACCGAGAAGCAGGCGGCTACCTGGGACGACCTGCCGGCGGATATTCGTAACACCTATGACAGACTGGGCATCCCCGAAGCGGAGAAGCAGCGTCTGGTCTCCGGTGTGGCGGCCCAGTACGAAAGTGAAGTCGTCTACCACAAGATCCGGGAAGATCTTGAGGAGCAGGGCGTCATCTTCCTCGACACCGACAGCGGTCTACGGGAGCACCCGGAGGTGTTCAAGGAGTACTTCGGGTCGGTCATCCCGGTCGGCGACAACAAGTTCGCCGCGCTCAACACCGCGGTGTGGTCCGGCGGGTCCTTCATCTACGTACCGCCGGGCGTGCACGTCGAGATTCCGCTCCAGGCCTATTTCCGGATCAACACCGAGAACATGGGCCAGTTCGAGCGGACGCTCATCATCGTCGACGAGGGTGCCTATGTGCACTATGTCGAGGGCTGCACGGCACCGATCTACTCCTCTGACTCGCTGCACTCGGCGGTCGTGGAGATCGTGGTGAAGAAGAACGCCCGCTGTCGGTACACGACCATCCAGAACTGGTCGAACAACGTGTACAACCTGGTGACCAAGCGGGCGGCGTGTCAGGCCGGCGGCACCATGGAGTGGATCGACGGCAACATCGGTTCCAAGGTGACGATGAAGTACCCGGCGGTGTGGTTGCTCGGCGAGCACGCCAAGGGCGAGGTGCTCTCGATCGCGTTCGCCGGTTCCGGCCAGCATCAGGACGCCGGCGCGAAGATGGTGCACGCTGCGCCGCGGACGTCGTCCACCATCGTGTCCAAGTCGGTGGCCCGTGGCGGTGGCCGGACCTCCTACCGGGGTCTGGTCCAGATTCAGGAAGGCGCGCACAACTCACGGGCGACGGTGAAGTGTGACGCCCTGCTGGTCGACACGATCAGCCGCTCCGACACCTATCCCTATGTGGACGTCCGGGAGGACGACGCGTCAATCGGGCATGAGGCCACCGTGTCCAAGGTCGGAGAGGACCAGCTCTTCTACCTGATGAGCCGCGGGCTTTCCGAGGACGAGGCCATGGCCATGATTGTGCGCGGATTCGTGGAACCGATCGCCCGGGAACTGCCGATGGAGTATGCCCTCGAGCTCAACCGGCTGATCGAGCTGCAGATGGAAGGCGCGGTCGGCTGATGGTGACCGTTCCCATCCACAACGGCCCGCGTGACGGCTCGGCCGAGGAATCATCCACCGCTGCGGCCGCGGCTGTGCTGGTGGCCGGGTCCTCGACCGGGTCACCAGTCGGGTCGAAGGCAGGGGTGTCGGCGGGTCGGCCCGATGGCCGGCCCGACGGGCGACCGCGTCCGGTGCGCTCCCGCGACCCGCAGGCGCATCCGCTGCCGACCGGTCGCGAGGAGGAGTGGCGGTTCACCCCGCTGCGCCGACTGGGCGGCCTGCTCGCAGGCCCGGACGCCGACGCCACCTTTGCCGTGAGTGTCGAGGCACCCGAACCGGTGACGGTCGAACACGTCGGCATCGACGACGCCCGGGTCGGGCGGGTGCTGACCCCGGCCGACCGCGTGTCCGCGTTCGCGATGACCCGGGCCGAGGAGGCCGTGGTGATCACCGTGCCCGCCGAGGCGACTCCCGATACCCCGGTGATCGTCCGGCTGCACGGTTCGGGCGGTATCGCCTACGCCCATCTGGTGGTCGAGGTCGAGGCGTTCGCATCGGTCACAGTGGTGCTCGACCACACCGGTCAGGCAATCTTCGCCGGCAACGTGGAACTGTCGATTGGTGACGGCGCGTCATTGACCTTCGTCTCGCTGCAGGACTGGGACGCGGGCGCCGTGCACGTCGCCGCGCACGCGGCCAAGGTCGGCCGCGACGCCCGGTTCCGCTCGTTCACAGTGACTCTCGGTGGCGATCTCGTCCGGTTGTCGCCCACCGTCACCTACGCCGGTCCCGGCGGGGACGCCGAGCTCTACGGACTGTTCTTCACCGACGCCGGTCAGCACCAGGAGCACCGCCTGCTCGTCGATCACGGCCCGCGGTCGTGTCGCAGTCGGGTCGCGTACAAGGGCGCGCTCCAGGGCGCGGGCGCACACGCCGTATGGATCGGTGACGTGGTGATCGGGGCGGATGCGGTCGGTACCGACACCTATGAGCTGAACCGCAACCTGGTTCTTACCGACGGTGCGCGGGCGGACTCGGTGCCGAACCTGGAGATATCCACCGGCGAGGTCATCGGGGCCGGTCACGCCAGTGCCACCGGGCGTTTCGACGACGAGGCACTGTTCTATCTGATGGCGCGGGGAATCCCGGCGGACGAGGCGAGACGCCTGGTGGTCCGGGGCTTCTTCGCCGAGATCGTCGATCGGATCGAGATCGAGTCTCTCCGGGACCGGATCACCGCGACGGTCGAGGCAGAGCTGGGCGGGGTCGTCTAGTGGGTGGTTTCCAGCGCGTCTGCGCGTTGTCGGACCTGCGTGAGGAGTCCGCGCTCGGCGTGGAGGTCGACGGCCAGCCGGTATGCCTGGCGCTGGCCGCCGGGCAGGTCTTTGCCATCCGCGACGAGTGCTCCCACGCCGAGGTGCTGCTCTCCCACGGTGAGGTCGAGGACGCGAGGATCGAATGCTGGCTGCACGGCTCGCAGTTCGACCTCGCCACAGGTGAACCCATCGGGTTGCCGGCAACCGAGCCGGTGCCCGTTTATCCGGTGCAGATCGACGGTGACGACGTGCTCGTCGACGTCGGGCCGTCATAGCTGCATACGGCGGCATACGGCGATATATAGCGGCATATAGCGGCAGCGGTATATAGGAGACTGATCAAGTGTCGACCCTTGAGATCCGTAACCTCCATGTCTCGGTGGAGACCGATTCCACCGAGGGGAGGGAGATCCTGCGCGGCGTGGATCTGACGATCCGCCGTGGCGAGACCCATGCGATCATGGGGCCGAACGGCTCCGGTAAGTCGACGCTGGCGTACTCGATCGCCGGTCACCCCAAGTATACGATCACCAGTGGTTCGGTGACGTTGGACGGGGTCGACGTCCTCGCGATGAGCGTCGACGAACGCGCCCGTGCCGGTGTCTTCCTCGCCATGCAGTACCCGGTCGAGGTTCCCGGCGTGTCGGTGTCGAACTTCCTGCGCTCGTCGGTGACGGCCGTGCGCGGCGAGGCGCCGAAGCTGCGTACGTGGGTCAAGGAGGTCCGTGACACCATGGCGGGCCTGGAGATGGACCCGGCCTTCGCCGAGCGCAGCGTCAACGAGGGCTTTTCCGGCGGTGAGAAGAAGCGGCACGAGATTCTGCAGATGGCGCTGCTCAAGCCGAAGATCGCCATTCTGGACGAGACCGACTCGGGCCTTGACGTGGACGCGCTGCGGATCGTCTCCGCCGGCATCGAGTCCGTCCGCGCGGCCGGGGAGACCGGCATTCTGCTGATCACCCACTACACCCGCATCCTGCGGTATGTGAAGCCTGAGTTCGTCCATGTGATGACCGGCGGGCGCATCGTCGACTCCGGCGGCCCCGAGCTTGCCGCGGTCCTGGAGGACGGTGGCTACGACCGGTATGTCAAGGCGAGCGAGCCGGCCGGGACGGCGGCGTGACGATGACCGACGTGAGGGACGCGCCCGTCCCTGCACATGTTCTGAGGACCGGGGGGACGGGCGAGCCGAGGTTGGCCTATGACGTCGAACGGATCCGTAAGGACTTCCCGATCCTGGCGCGGCGCGTTCATGACAACCGGCCGCTGGTCTACCTCGACAGCGCGGCCAGCTCGCAGAAGCCCACCCGTGTCCTCGACGCTGAGCGGGACTACTACGAGCAGCACAACGCCAACGTCCACCGCGGCATCCACGTGCTCGCCGAGGAGGCGACCGCGCTGTACGAGTCGGCCCGCGACCGGGTGGCGGCCTTCATCGGCGCACCCCGACGGGACGAGGTCGTCTTCACGAAGAACTCCTCCGAGGCGCTGAACCTCGTCGCCTACGCGATGAGCAACGCGGCCTCCGCCGGCCCCGATGCGGCGCGGTTCCGGCTCGGGCCGGGCGACGAGGTCGTCATCACCGAGATGGAGCACCACTCCAACCTGGTGCCCTGGCAGATGCTGTGCCGGCGGACCGGGGCCACGCTGCGCTGGATCGGTCTCACCGACGACGGCCGGCTCGACCTCACCGACCTCGATCAGGTGATCACCGAGCGGGCGAAGGTCGTCTCGTTCGTGCACCAGTCGAACATCCTCGGCACGGTCAATCCGGTGGCGACACTGGTCGCCCGCGCCCGTGCGGTGGGCGCGCTGACCGTCCTGGACGGATCACAGTCCGTGCCGCACATGCCGATCGACGTGACCGCGCTCGGTGTGGACTTCCTCGCCTTCACCGGCCACAAGATGTGCGGCCCGACCGGTATCGGCGTGCTGTGGGGCCGGGGCGAGTTGCTGGAGGTCATGCCGCCGTTCCTGGGTGGCGGTGAGATGATCGAGACGGTGACGATGGAGGCGTCGACCTATGCGGTGCCCCCGCACCGGTTCGAGGCCGGCACGCCGATGATCTCCCAGGCCGTAGGCCTCGGTGCCGCGGTCGACTACCTCACCGAGCTCGGTATGGACGCGGTCGCCGCCCATGAGCACGACATCACCACCTACGCCCTCGGTCAGCTGGCCACCGTGCCGGGCCTGCGGATCATCGGGCCGCCGGACCCGGTCGACCGGGGCGGCGCCATCTCGTTCGCGCTCACCGGATCCGACAACCGGCCGCTGCACCCGCACGATGTCGGCCAGCTGCTCGACGAGCGGGGCGTCGCCGTGCGGGTGGGGCACCACTGTGCCCGCCCGGTCTGCGTGCGCTACGGCGTCCCGGCCACGACACGGGCGTCCTTCCACCTGTACTCGACCCGCGGTGAGGTCGACGCACTCGTGGAAGGCCTGGGGCATGTGCGGAGGTTCTTCGGGACGTGAAAATGGACTCCATGTACCAGGAGATCATCCTGGACCACTACCGCAACCCGCACCACCGTGGGCTGCGCGAGCCGTTCGACACCGAGGTTCACCACGTCAACCCGACCTGCGGGGACGAGGTGACCCTGCGGGTCAAGGTGTCCGACGGTAAGGTCGCGGACGTCTCCTACGAGAGTGAAGGCTGCTCGATCAGCCAGGCCTCGGCGAGCGTCATGACCGATCTCGTGATCGGCAGGTCCGTGGCCGAGGCGCTGGAGCTGGGCCAGGAGTTCCTGGCACTGATGCAGTCGCGCGGCACCGTCGAGCCGGACGAAGATGTGCTGGAGGACGCGGTCGCCTTCGCGGGCGTGTCAAAATACCCGGCCAGGGTCAAGTGTGCCCTGCTGTCGTGGATGGCCTGGAAGGACGCGACCGCGCAGGCGGTGGGCGGCATCCCGGAACAGGAGGTGGACCGGTGAGCGAGACCACCGTGACCGAACAGGACCCGACCGTGGCTGAGGTCGACACGGCTGAGGTCGACACGGCTGAGGTCGACACGGCTGAGGTCGACACGGCTGAGGTCGACACGGCCGGGGTTGAAACGGCCGGGACGGCGGTGGACAAGGCCGCCGTCGACGACGTCGAGGAGGCCATGCGTGACGTCGTCGACCCCGAGCTCGGCATCAACGTCGTCGACTTGGGCCTCGTCTACGGCATCAACGTCCATGACGACAACACGGTCACCCTGGACATGACGCTGACGTCGGCGGCCTGCCCGCTGACCGACGTGATCGAGGACCAGACCCGCTCGGCCCTGACCGACGGGCCGGACGGGCTGGTCAACGACGTGACCATCAACTGGGTCTGGATGCCCCCGTGGGGTCCCGACAAGATCACCGATGACGGTCGCGAGCAGCTACGAGCCCTCGGCTTCAACGTCTGACCGCTGCTCCGACGATATCGACGACGGACACCGTCGAGTGTGCTAAGATCTTTATGCATGCGTGTTGGCACGTGTGCTCTAATAGTGCCGGACATAATGGCCGGTTTGGGCATAGGGCGTTCGCAGGTCATGGAGACGTGGCTGGCGGAGCGCCAAGGTGTGGAACCGCCGGGAGTAGTTGATGTACTCCCGGCGGTTCCGCATGTGTTATTTGGATGGTTGGGGCAGTCGTGAACCGATTGACATCGCTGACCCGTACGGACCCCAATTCGATCGTGGATGCGTGAGAAACGCGGGGAATCGCGCGCCGCCTTCGATGTATTCCCGTCTCAGGTGTTCCAGAAGAATTGGCTGTCCGTCGGCTTCGACAAACCCCCTGCTGACGTAGGGTTCGAGCGGCTCCGTGATCTGGACCGTTGTCACATTCTTGTGCCGCCACACCCCGGGGAGGGCCGGCCGTGGATCGAGCGATCCGACGTAGCGCAGCCCGGCGTTGGCATCCACATGGACCATCACGTTCATGCCCGGAAGCAGAAATCCTGGCGGTACCCGTAGTCTTCTATGCTTTGAAGCGAGTTGTATCTCGACGCTGGTTTCGTCCAACCATCGGTTGACTGTGGCGGTATCAAGCCCGGACGGCAGGCTACGTCGGCTTATATCAAAGGCCACCCGCGGAAAGTCGTTTCGCCCCCGACCCAGGTCGACGCCGACCGGCCAGAGGTCTACGCGCCGTCCCGGCAGGGCTTTGCCCGGCAGGCGATCAACGGGCATGCTACCGAGCGAGCCCTCCGGCGCACTGAGCATGATTCGGTGAGTCGTTTCATCGACATAGTCGATGTTCATCGTTTGTGGTGTGTCGGCAAGGCAGGTTCGGGCGATGACCATTCGCAGTTGATGTCCACGAGGATCGGTGCGAAGATCTACCGCTGTGGCAAGTGCCTCCTCGTCCAGCAATAACCATCGATGGTCATCGTGTCGCCACTGTACGCCGTCATGGGCTGCCGCCCAGACCGGGATACCGACTTCTTCAGCAAAGCGATATGCGGGGATGATATCCATGTCCCTGCTGACGGAAATGATCCCGCGTGCCTGGTGCTTTCCATCCCGCATGGCGACGGCAAGCCGGCAGATCTCCACAGCGCAGAGGACATCGACCAGCTTTTCGGTTGGCTGGCCGTCGCCGACCTTGCCGTCATCGGTTCTGTCGGCGAGACGCCCATCGAGAATCTTTGCTCGTGAATCCTTCTCCCAACGTTCCTTGGCGGCTCGGTTCTTGTTCAGGGCGTCCACAAACCTCGCGCTCGGCTCTTTGCGGTCGTTGCCACGCCGGACCGGTTCCGTGGCGAGAGCAAAGCAGACTTCCCTGACTTCGAAACCATACGAACGAAGAGCGCCGATCATGCCGGGCACCGTTGCGTGCCGTGGCTTTCCGAAGGAGGTCATAACCTGTCGTCGCAGGTTCCAGGCGTCCACGACAGCTACCACCGGCATCCGGCGTGCTTGATCTGTCTCGTGAAGGACGGGCGTGCTCCGGTGGCGGGACATGGCACCTCGTTCGTGGCACGGCAAAAGCTATCACAGCGGATGGTCTTCAAGAACCACAGAGTATACAGATAATGATCCGATTATCCGATCGCTGCTATCTCCCGACAGCGAGCACGGCGTTGAGTTCCTTGTCGAATTTCGCGTGCCGGCGGCCTGCTGCGTCCGACCGGATAGTCCCTCACTCCCAGGGTAATTTTCGATCTTGGTGCGGCGATGGGCATGTAAAAGCAGCCGATCGACCTCGCATTCGAGGTCGTGGCGGTGGACGCAGGTACCCTCTCGACGAGACAAGATCACAAAGTTCTTCTACCAAAAAACACCACCCCGAAGGGCATGTGCAGAGCGGGCTGTGTAGGTCTCGGCCACTCTACGCGAATGCCCTACCGGGGCTCCCGGCAGCCCCGGCTACCCAGGCAGGCCCGCCGTCAAGCCGAGGAGGAGCGACCGTGCTTCTGCCGGGACTGGACCCGACTGAACAGGCATGCGATCCGGTCCGTCAGCTCATCGAAGCCGTGCTGTCGCCGGCCAAGGTCTGCGCTGTGGGCAGCGCATGTTCGTTGTCACCACGCCGTGTTGCCCCGCTACATGTCCAAAGATCGCTAAGAAGGCGTCTGGTGTCCTATGAACTCATCTACGCTTGGAGGGCCAGCTGCTAGGGTTGCGTAGCGTCATCCATCCCTGGAGGGATCGCAACGGATGGTGTTTGTTGGTTCTTGCCATGGCCTCCGCTCCTTGTAATCATCCCTGGAGGGATCGCGTTCGAGCTGATTGGGCTCTACCGGCAGTTGAGGTGTCGTCCCGGTACAGGCGTAGGCCTCGCTACGCCTGAGGGATCGCCCTGACGTGCCGTGCTTCCGGGTGGTCATGAGGAGCTGGGTGCTCCGGCTTCAACGTCTTATCCCGCTGAGCCGTCTTCCCGATCATCCGTGGGCAGGCATGGGTCACGGTGATGCGTAGCGGCGGGCAGCAAGCGCGGTGGCGAGGTCCTCTTCGGTGACGATTTCGCCGCGGGCGAGTTCTTCTTCGGACTCGGCCAGCCTGCGGACCGTCGTCGCATCCGACAGGATGGCCAGAGTCTCCGCCAGTGACTCCGGATCACAAGCAGTCATCGATCGTCCCTTGGCTCAGGCCAGTAGGTCGGCTGGGGAGAAGCTCAACGGAAACGGGCGTTCTACGGTGCACGTTGCCGGGCCTTCGGCATAGGCGACCTGTTCGTAGCGGCCCTGCTCGTAGCGGCCTTTGGTGAGTTCGAAGACGAAGACCGCCGGGACGTCCGGATCGACGATCCAGTAGGACGGGATGCCGGCCGTCTCGTACTCGTCGAACTTGTCACGTCGGTCATAACTCCGCCCGAACCGGGACAGCACCTCGACCACGAGAAGCGGGATCTTCGCCTTGGGATGCGCTAGGACGACGATGTCGGGCGCAAGGACGCGGCCGGTCGCCAGCGTGACGTCGAAGGGGGCGGGAAGCGCCCGAGCGGCCCCGGTCTGTGCGCCGACGAGCCGGGCAAGCAGGTGCGCGACCGCGAGCTGATGGGCGTAACCCCGGGACGGGCTCACGACGATCGTGCCGTCGACCAGCTCGTACCGCCGGCCGTCCGCCGGAGTCCGGCGCAGGTCGTCCGGGGTGAAGCCATCCGGGTGGCGGGAGTGGAAGAACGTGACGCCGTCGCGGGTCTCGACAGCACCGATGCCGAAGGGCCAGCGCCGCAGATCGGCGTCGCCGAGCGGTTCGCCAGCGAGACCGGTGAACGGGGAGCACGCCCGACCATCCACATCCGGCTGCGTGGTCGACGGTTCATCTCTCACCATCACCCTGGTCATGGTGCCACTCCCTGCTGGGTTCGGACGGCACGTTTGCTTCACAGCATACAGCGGAGTGTTGCTGATTTATAGCACTATGTACATGATGTCGGTCGGGTAGTGCGGACGGGTCTGCGTCTTATCCGATGGTTATGATCCGCTCGCCCGGCGTGCGGAGCCGGATCGGCGGGTGGGAGGCTGTCGGTCCCGGTCGTCCGTCAGTACCTGATGGATGAGGGCGGTGTTGTGGGCGGCGCTGTGGGCGGCTTGGTGGGTACGAGCGCGCGGCGCCGACAACGGACAAGACCAGGGCACGGAGGATCGGGGGAGTCGGATGAGATTTCGGGTGGATGTCGCCGCGGACGTGGACAGCATTCCGTGGCCGCAGGTGTTCAGTCCTGCGCGTGGGGTGGCCTACGATCTGATCCGCGCTCAGGATGAGGCGTTGGCGGCCGAGCTGCACGACCACGGCTATGCGGGCAGTTCGCTGCGTCCACTGGGTCTTTCGTCGCCGTGTTTCCGTGGCGCGGGCCGGCGCACCGGCGTGTACGGCGCATCCGGCGACGGTTCGGTCTGGTTCGGCTCGCCGGTGCCTCGGGTGGCCGCGGCGCTGCTGGCAGGTATCGCGGGACGTACGGAAATCCGCTGGGGCACGGTTGCGTTGCGGGTGCGGGGTGTGCAGCTCGAACCGACGCCCGATCACAGTTCGGGGGAAGCCGTCTTTTCGACGGTGACACCGTTGCTGGTGAAGGTCGAGGACCGGTTCATCCACCCCGACCATCCGCGGTATGTGGAGCAGCTGTGCCACAACCTGCGGCACAAGGCGGACGTGCTGGGTCTGCCCAACGACGTCGAAGTCGACGTTGTGTCGAGCGGACCACCACGCAAGTTCCTGGTGCAACGTGCACCTCGACACGGAAGTACCGTCCAGCTGCGCGTGCAGGCATCGGGTTCGTTGCTTGACGCCCTTTATGAATGGGGTCTGGGGCTCAACACGAACCAGGGATTCGGCTGGATCCGATGAGCGGACCACCGTATTCCGGCGAGCAATTACGGACGGACATGCTGGCCTTTACCCATCATCCGATCCAGCGGAGCGGCGCGTGGGCGGTGACGACCCTTGCGGGCCGCGACCGTCCCGATGAGGTGACAGCGGCGGATCTCGACGCTGTCGCGGCCCGGATCGTGCGAGACGTCGTGCGGGCATCCACGGCGACCAAGGACCATCCGGCCTATGACTGGTGGAAAGTTCTGTACGCGCTGTTCCCGAACGCGAAACCGACCCACGCGGGCCGGCCCCGGGACGCGGCCGTCCTGACCGGTGAGGTGGAACGGTTCTTCGCCGTGGATCGAGCGGTGGACGTGCTACGACCGTGTGTGTTCTGCGGTGCGATGGCCGGGACGCTGTGGGCGAAGTCGATGTTACCGATGTTCGATACCACCAAGTTCCGCAACACGCTGCCGCCGGGCGTAGCCGGCTGGCCGGTGTGCCGGGCGTGCCGGATCGCGGTGTGGGCGATGCCGTACGGCGCCGCGGTGACGGCAGGGTCCGCGACCGTGCTGACCTGCGACAACGACCTGATCGAGCGGGACTTTGTGACGACGAACTGCGAGCGCGCCGCCCGGATCCAGCAGGCCGGATTCAGCTCCCTGTCGTCGAACGCCGCACCGGAAACGGTGACGTTGTGGGCGTTGCGAACCTATGCGAGGCGGCCCGAGACGCAACCGCGACCGGTTGCCACCACCTTGTGGATGTTCAAGAACGACAATCAGGAGCCGTGGTTGCGTGTCACGGCTACCCGCCTTGCGGTTGTGCGATTCCTGCGTGCGCTGCCGACGGAACCCCCCGCCTACCGTGGCTGGCGCCGGCTCGAACGTGCGATGACCCGGCGGGCTGCGGACGGAACGGTCGTCCGCAGCGGTCACGACGCCATTGCCCGCACGTTGTTCGATCCGGTCAACGCTCACCGGGACCGGCTGTTGGTCGAACTGTTCAACCGCCGTGAATCGGTCGAGAAGACGTCGGGATCAACCCTGCGCGCTTGGCAGGCTTTATCCGCGTTGTACTTGAGGGAGATGTGTGGAATGGATACGGGTGACCTGAAACCTGTCACCGGGCTGCTGGTCGACTGGATCACGGCCGAGAAGAATCCGCGTGGGCGGTTCAACGAGTATCGGAGAGCGGCCGGGCGGACGTTCGCGTTGCAACGCCTGCTGATGGAGGCGAGCGCCCGGCTGCTGCTCGACGGGCGTCGTCCGTCAGACATCACCGGGGTGACCGGGCCGTTGCTGGCATCGACGTCACAGGGGTGGCGGCTGCGCGGGCAGCTGTTTTTCGAGGTTGTCGCCGAGCTGGTCGCACGTGACGCCGCTATCGGAACAAAGGACGAATCCGAGGAGCCCGACGAGCGGGACGGGCCGCTGGTGGGGTTCGGCCGGGATACCGACGAAGACGATGACGACAGTGACGGGGGGTACGCCTGATGGCGTTTCTGGCAGGCAAGATGGTGCTCGCGGTGGAGGCGGGCGCACCGAACAACGGTGCCGGTGACGGGACGACCGGCAGGGTGAAGAAGACCCGGATCCGCGGCCGGGACTACCCGTATGTGTCCGCGCAGGCGTTCCGCCGGTGGCTGCGGGACACGATGGCCGCCGCCGGATCGGTGCCGTCACCGACCGAGCGGGTCGGCAAGGCGCAGGGTAAGGCACAGAAGGCGACCACGGCCGCGGACCCCATCCAGTACGTCGACGACGACCTGTTCGGTTACATGAAAGCCACGGCGAAATCCGACGACGCGGCCACGACCGTGCGGGATACCCCGTTCATGGTCGGTACGTTCCTCGCCGTCGAGCCGGTGCGCCCGACCGAGGATTTCGGCGTGATGTCCCGGAACATTTCCGATCCTGTCCTGCACGCGCACGAGTTCTACACCGCGGACCTGGCGGCGCCGTTCCTGCTTGATGTCCCTCGGGTGGGCACGTTCACCCTGCAGGCCGCGGACGGGTCGGGACGGCCGAACTACCTCGACGAGAAGACCGCGCTTGCTGTCGCGTCGGCGGTACAGGCGGGTGCCACCACGCAGACGTTTCGTGATCATAGTGCGGTGCGCCTGCCGCTGGCGCCACGGCGGGAACGGGTCGCGGTCCTGTTCGAGGGGCTGGCGGAGCTTGCCGGCGGTGCGAAAAAGGCGTTGCACTACGGTGACCGCGTCCCGGCGTTGCTCGTGATGGTGCCGATGGCAGGTGGGGTGAACCCACTCGGTTTCGTGATCGACGGCGCGGCGGACGGCACCGGTCTTCAGGTCCGCGGTGACGTGCTCCGCGGGGAACTGGCCGCGTGGCAGGGCGAATGGGAACCGCCCGTGCTCGTCGGCTGGCGGCCGGGTTTCCGGGACGTCCTGCGTAAGCAGTTCGAGACTGACCTCGCCGAGGAGATCACCGCCGGCACAGTTGTGATCGGGCATCCGCGGACGGTGCTCCTGGCCTTGGCCGCACGGGTCCGCTCCGGGCAGCACGACGCCTGGTTCGACGACCCGGCCCGGTGAGCGCGGTGGCCGATCCCCGGGACTCGATCGGGGCACTGCGGGTTGAGCTGTTCGCGCCGGTCGCGTCGTTTCGCGACCCGATGTTTCCCGGGGTCACCCGATGCCTTCCCGTGCCCGCTTTGTCGACGGTGCGGGGGATGCTGGCGGCGGCCACCGGCCGGCCCGAGCAGTCGGTCCGGCTGGGGATGGCGGCCAGCGCCGCCGGTGAGGCTACCGACCTGGAGACCTATCATCCGATTGCCGCGGACGGGAGCAACCCCGCGATCGGCGGCCGGGTCCGCCCGGGCAAGGGTGGTGCCACCGTCCGGGAACGGCCGTTCCTCGCCGGCGTGCGTGTGATCTTGTGGATTCCGGGTGCGGACGGCCGCCGGATCGAGGCCGCGCTGCGCCGTCCGACCTGGGGGTTGCGGCTGGGCCGGTCCCAGGACCTGGTCTACCTGCATGGCCGACCCTGCTGGACGGTGCTGCACCCGGCAGGCAAGGCCGTCGTCGGTCATGCCCTGGCCCCGCTGGACGGGCACGGCGCGCCCGAGGCGGTGTCGATCCGGCTCGCCGAGACCGTGAGCACCGACCGGTTCCGCACCGAATACGGCTCCTTCCTGTGGTGCCCGACACCGGCGGGGTACCAGGAGGTTCGCGGTGCCTACCGCGACGAGGGCACCGGCGAGGCGGTCTGGCTCCATGGCGCGGCCGGCGTCGCCGGTGCGGACAGGGCGGACAGCGTCGCCGGCGTGGACAGGGCGGACAGCGTCGCCGGCGTGGACAGGGCGGACAGCGTCGCCGGCGTGGACAGGGCGGCCGGCGCCGGCGGTCACGGCGAGCTCGACCAGGTGCTCGCGAAGTCCGCGACCGGCTCCGCGCACGGCCAGCCGGAGCTGCTGACCGAGCATTCGGCTGCGGTGCGCGACGCCGCCCGCGCGATCGCCGACCGCATCGGCCCGGCCGGGCCGATCGCAGCCGAGCCGCGTTTCTGGACCTGGGTGGAGCACGCAGCCCTGCTCCACGACGCCGGTAAGATCGCCGCCGGTTTCCAACGGCAGCTGCGGGTGCGCAAGGCGCCGTGGGGCGAACGGCACGAGGTGTTCTCCCTGGCCTATGTGGACCTGCTCACCGCCGGCCAGCCCGATCATGATCGACTCATGACCGCGACGGGCGTCGCCTTTCATCACAAGCCGCTGACGGTCAGCGGTGGCCTCGGCGACGGCCTGGCCGACAGGTACCCGTACGACGGCGGCTGGGAACGCCGGTTCGGCCGCAACCCGGACGCGTTCGGCGACGAACCCCGCATCCAGGTCACCCCGGCGCGGCACGCCGAGCTGCTCGCCTGGTTCACCGACCAGCTTGCGGCGACGCTCCCGCCACCGGACGGTCGGCGGCTGTGGCAGCGGGCCCGGGATCTGTTCGCCGGGACGCAGGAAGCCTGGATCGACGCGGTCACTCCGGATGCGGGCCTGCTGGCGGTGCTGCTGCAGGGCGCGGTCACCCTGGCCGATCATTCCGGGTCCGCCCATGTGCCGCTGCAACGGCACATGCCGTTACCGCGACACTTCCTCGACCGGCTGGCCACGCCGTATGATCATCAGCGGCGGGCCGCGGCGACCGCCGGGCATCTGGTCCTGACCGCGCCGACCGGCAGCGGCAAGACCGAAGCCGGCCTGGCCTGGGCGTCCACCCAGCTCGCGACGATGCCGGGGCGGCCACGACTGATCTGGGTGCTGCCCTACCGGGCGTCCATCGACGCGGCTGTCGACCGGTTCACCCGCGGGCTCGATCCGCCACCGGGCGAGGACCGGCCTGACATCGGGGTGCTGCACTCCACGGCCGCACGCACTCTGCTCACCCGGGCCGTGGCGGAGGACTGCGCGCCCAGCGTCGAGGATGCGCGTAAGGCTCGTGCCCGCGCGGGGGCGATGCGGCTGTTCGCGCAGCGGGTACGCGTCGCCACCCCGCACCAACTGCTGCGGGCGGCGATCGCCGGGCCGCGGTACTCCGCGGTGCTGCTGGAGCAGGCAAACGCCCTGTTCGTTCTGGACGAACTGCACGCCTACGATCCGGTCACCTTCGGCCGGATCTGCGCGGCGCTGGGGCTGTGGGCGCGACTCGGGAGCCGGATCGCGGTGCTGTCCGCCACCCTCGCTCCACCGATGATCAAGATGGTCGAGGAGAGCCTCCTGGTCGGGGACAGCCTCGGTCAACCGGTGACGGTCGTGCCCGCTGCCCCGGGCACCGCGCCGGACCGCCACCGGCTCGTCCTCGACGACGAGCCGATCACCTCGCCGGCGAGCCTGGAGGCCATCACCGGCTGGCTGACCGAGGGTCGCAGCGTCCTGGTTGTGGCCAATACCGTCCGCACCGCCCAGGTTCTGTTCGATGCGCTGGCGCCGGCGGCCCGCGACGTTCACGCAGGTGACGATGACGCGGCTCTGCTGCTGCACTCCCGGTTCAAGGCCCGCGACCGCGCCGCGATCGAACAGCGAATCCGCGCCCGGTATCCCGAGCGGGGGCCAGGCGAGCCGGCGGTGCGGGAGGGGCGCGGCGGGCTCGTCGTGTCGACCCAGGTGCTGGAGGTCTCGCTGTGCCTGGACTTCGACCGCGGGGTCAGCGAACTGGCCCCGATCGAAGCGGTCGCCCAACGCGCCGGCCGGGTCAACCGGCGCGGATGCCATCCGGACGGTCCTGTCGAGTTCCGCGTTCACGCGGTATCCGCCCACCTGCCCTACGAGGAGGAGGCGTTGGGCGCGGCATGGGCAGCCATGCAACGCACCGTGACCGGCGATCCGAGGATCTCGGAGCACACCATCGACGCGTGGCTGGCGGACGTCTACGCCACGGATTGGGGTCGGCGGTGGGCACAGACCGCACGTGAGGCGCGCGAGGAGTTCAGCGCCGCATTCCTGACCTTCTGCAAACCCTTCGAGGACCGCAGCGAGTTCGCCGAACGCCTCGACGAGGGCTTCGACACCATGCATGTCCTGCACAGCGACGACGTCGAGGAATATCGGACGCTGTCGGACAAACGCGACGGCGACCCGCTGCTCGCCGAAGGGCTGCTCATCCCCATCCGGTTCGGGCAGTATGCCGGCCTGGTGCGTGACCAGCGTGCCCACCTCGACCGAGCACTCACACTGGCCGTGGTCGACCTCCCGTACACCTCGGATGCGGGGCTGGATCTGACCGCCGGCCAGGATGGCGGCGGTCGTGAACCGGCCGTGCCCGTGGACACCGTCCTGTGAGCGACATCAGCCCTGGGAGCGATGTTGGCGAGCCTGGGAGCGATGTTGGCAAGGCTGTGAGCGACGCCGCCGACGGCGGGCTCGGCGGGGTTCACATCAAGTACCTGCTGCACTGCCCACGTCAGCTTTGGCTCTACATGCGCGGCTACCGCCCGGAGGCTTCCAGCGATCTGGTCGCCTTCGGTGAGGTTGTGGACGACACCACCTACACCCGCCGCCGCGACATCGACCTCGGCGAGGCGAAGATCGACTGGGTCACCACCGGCGCGGTCGTCCACGAGACCAAGTCCTCCCGCGCCCCGTCAGCCGACCACGAGGCCCAGGTTCGCCATTACTGCCTGCTCCTGGAACGGCGCGGGGTCCACGTGCGCGGCGGGACCGTCCACTACCCGCTGATCCGTCGGACGGTCACCGTGAGCTGGGACGACCAGGCCCGCGCCACCGCGCTGGACGCCGAGCGCCAAGCCCGAGCCGTCATCGCCGCGCCGTCGATACCACCACGGCTGGAGCGCCGCCGGTGCCGCGGCTGTTCCTACATCGACTACTGCTGGGGGTAAGGTATGATCAACTATCGTCGGGCATCCTGGCGCCAGGCATGAGCGCGGCCGGCCGTACCTACTGGCTGACCGAACCGTGCCGCATCCGCCGCGAGGACAACAGCCTGCGCATCGAACGGGCCGACGCCAGCCCCATCCACGTCCCGATCACCGACGTCCGTGACCTGGTGACGTTCGACCACGTCGACATCAACACCGCGGCGGTGTCGCTGCTGGGCCGGCACGGCGTGATGGTCCACATCCTGGATCATTATGGCAACTATGCGGGCGCCGTGACACCGGATGAGGACATGTCGTCGGCTCAGGTGGTCCGCTGCCAGGTTGCCCTCACCGCGGACCCGGAGCGACGCGTCGCCGTCGCCCGCTCACTGGTAGCCACAACCGCGGCGAACGTGCGCTGGGCGCTGGACACCGAACATCTCGATCGCGCCCTGGACACCCTTACCGCCCAGCTCCCGGACTGTCACAGTGCCGAGCAACTCATGGGCGCCGAGGGGAACTTCCGCCGGACGGCCTGGGGCGTGTTCGACACGATCCTGCCGGCCTGGCTGCGCCTGGACGGCCGTACCCGCCGCCCGCCGAGCAACGCCGGGAACGCCTTCATCAGTTACGTCAACAGCATCGTCTACGCCCGCCTCCTCACCGCCATCCGCTGCACGCCGCTGCACCCGGCGCTCGGGTTTCTGCACGCCGACACCGACCGTCGCCGCAACACCCTCGCCCTGGACCTGGCCGAACCGTTCAAGCCGCTGTTCGCCGAACGTCTTCTGCGCCGCGCCGCCGCGCAGAAGACCCTGCGTCCCTCCGACTTCGAAAGCGACGTCGGCAAGGCCTCGCTCAGCCGTGACGGCCGTAAGAAGGTCGCCACGATGATCCGGGAAGAGCTCGCCACGACCGTCTACCACCGGACGTTGCGCCGCAAGGTCTCCTACGAGGAGCTCATCCACTTCGAGGCCCTCAAGATTGTTCGCCTCTGTCTGGAGGACACGCCCTACAAGCCGTTCCGGCCCTGGTGGTGACCCGTGTTCGTCGTGCTCGTCTATGACACCGCGGCCGAACGTAACCCCGTCGTCCTCAGGACCTGCCGCAAGTACCTGAACTGGACACAGCGCAGCGTGTTCGAAGGGGAGCTGTCCGCCGCGCAGTACCGAGCGCTTCTCGCGGCCCTTCGCGCCCATCTTGATCTCGACTATGACAGCATCCGGGTCTACCGGACGCGGTCGCCGCACCTGGTGGAGACCGAGTGGCTCGGACGCGCGACGGGCAACCAGGACTCCATCCTCTAGAATGACGATCAAGGCTCTGACCTGCGGCGTTGCACTACCGCCGGACCGCTGCAGAACAGGCCCCGGATCGACCCCGCAAACCGCCTGTGACCTGCGAGTTTATCTTCGGGGTCCGTGATCATCCCTGGAGGGATTGAAACTGCTTATTCATGCTTAGCAGTCAGGGTTTGCTTTGGCGGTCCGTGATCATCCCTGGAGGGATTGAAACCCTGACCACTGGTACTTCCGGCCTCGAGGGAGGCGGGGTCCGTGATCATCCCTGGAGGGATTGAAACTTCAATACGCGCTCCATGCGGTCACGACGTCCGCTCGGTCCGTGATCATCCCTGGAGGGATTGAAACACGGAGTGCCACTGTACGACCGCTTCCCGGTCGAGGTCCGTGATCATCCCTGGAGGGATTGAAACCGAGTGATCCAGCGCTTGAACGCTTTTGCCTGTGGCGTCCGTGATCATCCCTGGAGGGATTGAAACCGAGGGAGCATGCGGACGTCGATTCCGGGTGCCACTCGTCCGTGATCATCCCTGGAGGGATTGAAACTGGCGCTGCCCGAGCTGGATCCCGAACCGGACCCCGGGTCCGTGATCATCCCTGGAGGGATTGAAACGGCCGACCGGGTGCGACAACACCCGACCGGCCCTTGAGTCCGTGATCATCCCTGGAGGGATTGAAACGGAATGTGGGGAATGCCCGACTGGACTGCCCGGCCCGTCCGTGATCATCCCTGGAGGGATTGAAACGGATCCATATCCCCGCACCAGTAACAGTTGCTACGTCCGTGATCATCCCTGGAGGGATTGAAACCTGGTCACGAGCAGCTCTGCGCGGCCATCGTGGATGTCCGTGATCATCCCTGGAGGGATTGAAACTTGGCGCCGTGGGTGGTGGGCAGTCGACCGTTGGCGGTCCGTGATCATCCCTGGAGGGATTGAAACATGCCGTACGCGTTCGCCACCCGTTCGGGCGGTCCAGTCCGTGATCATCCCTGGAGGGATTGAAACCGGATGAGCCGCAGTGCCAGCCTGGCGCCGTCCGCGTCCGTGATCATCCCTGGAGGGATTGAAACATCGCCTGTGTGGCGAAACGCAGGCGGATTGCCTTCGTCCGTGATCATCCCTGGAGGGATTGAAACTCGTCTTGGGCGTCGACAAGGTTTTGAAGCACCGTGTCCGTGATCATCCCTGGAGGGATTGAAACGTGCGGCGCGTTGGCGATGGCCAGCGCGACCAGGATGTCCGTGATCATCCCTGGAGGGATTGAAACGCGAATCCCGGGGATGCCATCAGTGGCACCGCGCCGTCCGTGATCATCCCTGGAGGGATTGAAACACGTGACGAAACAGCTGTGGGCGATCGGCCTTGTGGGTCCGTGATCATCCCTGGAGGGATTGAAACGGATGTCTCTGTACTTCTGACACCGCGGTGTCGTGAGTCCGTGATCATCCCTGGAGGGATTGAAACTGGATCAGGTAGCCGACGTCGGCTACCTCCCAGAGGCGTCCGTGATCATCCCTGGAGGGATTGAAACCGTCATCACCTGCCCGCACAATGGGCACGGTTTACCGTGTCCGTGATCATCCCTGGAGGGATTGAAACTGGATCAGGTAGCCGACGTCGGCTACCTCCCAGAGGCCGCGTTGTCCGTGATCATCCCTGGAGGGATTGAAACCCGAGTAGGTGACGTCCCCGATCTGGCCGTAGAGGTCCGTGATCATCCCTGGAGGGATTGAAACCTGGAGCGCGGGGCTCTGGCGGCGGGTCAACAGGTCCGTGATCATCCCTGGAGGGATTGAAACATCTCACGGCGGTAGAAGTCGTGCGCGCCGGCCTGGTCCGTGATCATCCCTGGAGGGATTGAAACCTTTTCCAGGGCCGTCGAGCTCAAGATGGAAAGATCGTCCGTGATCATCCCTGGAGGGATTGAAACATGACCTGCGTAGGGGCGCGAGTTATCGGCACTGTGTCCGTGATCATCCCTGGAGGGATTGAAACCGGGTTCCCCGAACCGGCCGTGGTCAAGCCGCGCATGTCCGTGATCATCCCTGGAGGGATTGAAACCCGACGCGGACTCCGCCCACGAGATGGAGTCCCAGTCCGTGATCATCCCTGGAGGGATTGAAACAGGAGCCATTGCAGGCGAACGCGAGAACAATCGAGGTCCGTGATCATCCCTGGAGGGATTGAAACGTCGTCCATACGCCATCGACTGCCGCCCATGCGGCGGTCCGTGATCATCCCTGGAGGGATTGAAACAGCAGCACGAAAAGTATGGCTATGTTTTGAAGAC